>DATBWK010000209.1:0-4170 GCA_036514835.1 Bellilinea sp. | reverse complement strand
ATCCCATAATTCCACCGGCAGGCTGGTTTGAGCACGGATCGCTTCCGCCACGCGGGCAGCACTGCGCGCTGCCGGTCCCGGCAGACCTTCTGAATCAAGCGGACAGCCAATGATAATCCGTACCGCCTGCTGATCAGCGGCAATTTGAGCAATTTGCGCGGCGTCCACCAGGCGTGAAACGTGATTAATCACTCTCAGCGGGGTTGCAATCGTCTGCGTCGGGTCACTGATGGCCAGACCGATGCGTTTTAAACCCGGGTCAACCGCCAGAACGCGTCCACTGTGAGTATTCATGGCGTCCCGACCTGGATGCGGAATGGCAAAAGCGGCAGGCGCGGCCACCAGGCGGGCGAGGTGCGAATGGTAGGCAGCTGGTCCAAATTCATTTGGTTTTGGATCAACCGGCCAGCATCGACGGGTTTTAACCCGCGAATCTCGGCAAATAAAGCATTGGTATCTACGGTGGAAGTGGTCGAACGGGCTGCCTGCAAATCCAACGTCAGACGCTGGCCAGGAATCACCATCCAGACGTCTTTTTGAGTGATAGATAAAGAATTCGCAAGCGGCGTTTGCCCGTTAGCCAGGTTGGCATCCAGGGCGGCGGTCGCAACCGCGTTCAGGTCGGTCCGGCTGACAGCCAGGCTGGAGAATACAACCTTGAGACTCAGTCTTATCCGGTCAGAGGGCTGTCCGACTGATGGTTGGCGGACTTCTTCCAGCACCTCATTCACAACCAGGCTTTCCGGAACGACCATTAATTGGGGATTATCGGTAATTAGCCGGGACAATGCCGTGCCGGTCAACGAAGTCAGCAGAGAATCATACAGCTGCGCATAATCCTGTTCGCTGGCCGCCCGCCCGGGACGGTCGCTGCCACCTTCCGCCGGCGCGCTATTGGCGACCGTAACCAGCAGACCAATCGATCCTTCGATAGTATTTATGCTCCCGTTTGTTACATTGCCGGAAGATCCCGGAGCTTCTGCCCGCACCTGCACATCAACTTGCTCCCCACGTCCGGCTGGCAGGTCCACCGAGGTCAGGGTTGCAAAACGAAGGGAAGGTGCGCCTTGAGCCAGCAACACTGTCCCAGCCGGCATGGATACCGCCTGCTCAGTTTGGTTGGTGACGGTCACCAAAGCCTGAGCTGATTGATCCGGCACCAGAATTTCGCCGGTGGCGGCAGTCTCCAGCTGACCTTCGACAATCGTTTGAATTTCGACAGCCGGGATCTGCCCGCCCGGCAGGACGCCAGGGATTCCCACTCCCGGGTAGACCGTCAGGTCAAGTGTTTGCGTTTGCGCAGTTACCGGGAATTCAATGCTTGCCGAAGGCAGGAACAAGGCACTCAACGCAAATACGGCTGCCACCCCCAGGCTGAATACGCTCACACGCAGCCAATTTGGAAGTTGGGTAGCCGGTGCAGATGGGCGTTGTTCATGCAGGCTGGATAGACTATCCGCAGTGCGAGGTTGAAAGGATCTGGCGCGGCGTCGGTCACGGGAACGCCAGGAGAGCCTCTGTGCCGCCGGAATGGATGGGAATACTGGAATCCCGACGATCCTGGCGGCTTCGGAAATTTTTGCGTCCAGTGTAGAAATCGCCAACTGGCCGCCAACTCTGGCGGCACCGCGTTGAATGAGGGTCAGGTCGATTCGGCCCAGCAGCGGCGGGCGGCGGCGGGGAAAGGCCAGCAAGATACGCGGCGATTGAGCCCAGGCCAGCTTATCGCATATGGAGGTAACGGTATCGTGGGTTTCCAGCCGCAGGATTTGTGTTTTCATCGCGTCAGACTGCAATTATACATTTGAACCTAAAGGCGTTCTGGATTTTTGCGGGCGGCGGCAGCAATCAAGTCTCGCAAGCGGCTGAGTTCCGTTGCAGTCACATCGCGCCATTGACCGGGTATCAAGCCCTCCAGCGAGATATTGCCGACGCTGATACGCACCAGGCGCAGCGTGGGGAAGCCGACCGCGGCGGTCATGTGGCGAATCTGACGTTTCTTGCCCTCGCGAAGAACGATGCGCAGCCAACTGGTTGGTCCATGCGGCGTCACTGGTTTGTCGCGGTCAGGCAAGGTGGGTTCCGGCACCCGCATGGCCTGGCTGCGCTGGGTTATCCGGCCCTTGACCTCCACGCCGCGTTCGATAGCTGCCAAGGCGTCATCTGTGATCTCGCCTTCAACCTGTACCAGGTAGGTTTTAGCGACTTTATGATCCGGAGCGGTCAGACGGTGGATCAAATCACCATCGTTGCTGAGCAGCAGAAGTCCCTCCGAATCCAGATCCAGCCTTCCGGCGGCGTAAACATCGTCAACCGGGATGTAATTCTTCAAGGTTGGGCGCTGCCCTTCCGAATCCGTAAAGGAGCATAGGACCCCATAAGGTTTGTAAAATGCGATTACCCGATGTTTTTGCGCCTGAGCCATCCATCCCATCCCGAAATCAATTATTTAGCAGCGGTTAACACCTGAGACTGTCTCACAGGCTGCTAAATGATTATAATTCGATCAAGCATGTACCCGTGAAAGGGGACTCCATGAAAAAATCAGCTCTCGCAATATTCCTGATCGTTTTGATCGCTTCCGGCTGCAACCTGCCGTACAGCCAAACAACCGCGCCAACACCCGACATCGTCGCCAGTCAGGTGGCGACCATGCTAACTCAGCCAGCGACCCCGGTGGTCGGAATAGACACGCCTGTCGGCTCTCTGCCGACTGCGGAAGCCACAGCGACAGCCTCGCCCACAGCCACCAGCCTGCCGACTGCCACCGCCACGACCTCACCCGAAGATCCGCGGGTGCTGCTCGGCGAACCAGATTTCACCGATACCCTGGACAGCGGGCGATCGTTTGGTCTGGACAGCAAAGCGTATGACGATGATTACACCTATATTCGCGTCGAGAACGGTGCATTAATCCTCACCAGCCGCTACGCCACCGGTTTCCGCGGCTGGCGCACTGGCGGCGCCAAACTTGGCAACGCCTACCTGGAAGCCAAAGTCCATGTTGCCGAATGTTCCGCCAATGATATCTACGGGTTGGTTTTCCGCAGCCCGGACTTCATCAAAGGGTACTGGTTCCAGGTGACCTGCAACGGCAACTGGAGCCTGGGGTATTGGAATGGCGATGACTACACTGACCTGGGAGACGGCGCCAATCCGGGCGGTGCGCTGTTGACCGGCTCAAATCAGACCAACCGTCTTGGCGTGTGGACCTCTGGCAGCCAGATCAAGCTGTACATTAACGGAAAGCTGGCTACCGAAGTGGATGATTCCTCCCAAACCGAAGCCGGATCTTATGGAGCAGTCATCGCATCCTTCAACACACCCAATCTGACCATCTCGGTCGACGAATTTGCCTATTGGAATTTGGAATAAGGACCGGCAAAGCGGATGGCGGTCTTATCCCCTAATCAGCAGCGGGTGGCTGAAATTGCACGTTCAATCGTCCAGAAGAATCCGGTATATCTGGATTCTGAAACCACGGGATTGGATAAAAACGCAGAAATCGTTGAAATCGCCGTGGTGGATGACAACGGCGCCATTCTTATCGACCAGCTTGTGAGGCCGTCGCAGCCTATTCCAGCCGAGGTTACCCGCCTGCACGGCATCACAGATGAGATGGTCGCGACGGCTAAGAGTTGGCCGGCGCTTTGGCCTACCGTGCGCGGTATATTACTGGGGAAAACAGTCGGTATTTACAACGCCGAGTTCGATGTGCGCATCATGCGCCAATCCCTGGAGCGCTACCGCCTGACATGGCGCGAGTCGCTATCCACGTTGGACATCCTCAGCCTGTTTTCAGAATTTCGCGGCGAATGGGACCCCAACCGCCGAGCGTTGAGACGGTTTCGTCTGGAGGATGCCGGCCAGTTTTTCCGCATTGCGCTGCCCAACTCGCACCGCGCAGCAGACGATGCGCTTTTGGCTCGGGCGCTGCTGCGGCGTATTGGCGGGTTGGAATATTAATTTCGACTATACGCATAATTTCTTTATATCAAACATTTTTGAAATTTTTGACCGTTAATTCCAGGTGCGGACCACGCACCCAACGGCCTCCTTCACCAAGGTCAGCTACAATACACTCACGGTTCCCTCGAGGAGGGCTCATTTGGAAGGTTTCGCTTACAACGCGGCACAGCAGCAAGTCATCGACGCTCCAACAGCCGGCAG
>DATBWK010000208.1:0-7242 GCA_036514835.1 Bellilinea sp. | reverse complement strand
TCTTTCCTAATAATAATAGCCCGACTCAAAGTGAAAGTCAACTTACTCTAAGGTATCGTTAACTTTCTTTTCGAGAATCAAGGCATCTTCCCCGCCAACATAATAATTGCCCCAAATATCCACCTGGGTGTAGCCTTCGGCCTGGTAGAGTTCAATGGCAGCCTGATTGGAACGCCGCACGCTCAGGCGGATTACTTTCACATGCAGGCGTGATTCACAGGCATGCATGAGTTCCCTGGCAATTCCCATTCGGCGAAATTCCGGCATGACCCCGATGGTCACAATCCAGGCCAGATCCTGTCCACGGCGTAGATCACTGGCGACAAACCCCGCCATTTTCCCCTGTACCACGGCCTTCAAGCGCACGATGCCCGGAAAACTGAGCACCGCGATCAGATCGAACAGCGGCCAGGCATCCAACTCAAAACAAGCCCGCTCCAGGCGTCGCAGATCTCCCAGATCACGCAAATTGGCTTCGACAATTTCGAAGTCATTCGTCAATGCAGTCCCCCAAAGGGCAGTGATAAGACCCGCAGCCTGGATATTTTTCAGGCTGCGGGTCATTCGTTTGGGTCAGTTGTTTACTTATCGCGCATTTTGATGAAATCACCCAGCATGCTGGTGAACTCCATCGGGAAAATATACTTAGTCGATGCGCCCTGCGCCATGTTCTTCAGCGTTTCAAAATATTGCAAAGTCATGGTTTTGGAATCGACTGTTTGGGCGACCCCAAAGATTTTTTCCAACGCCAGTGAATACCCTTCAGCCCGCAGCAATTGAGCTTCGCGTTCGCCTTGCGCTGCCAGAATGGCGGCCTGCTTCATGCCTTCGGCCTTCAAGATGGCTGCCTGCCGGTCGCCTTCTGCCACGTTGATCGCGGCTTCGCGGGTACCGGTCGATTCCGTCACCACCGCGCGGCGGGTACGTTCGGCCGTCAACTGGCGGTTCATCGATTCCTGCACCTCGCGCGGCGGGATGATCTCGCGGATTTCAACGTTGGTGACCTTGACGCCCCAGCGTTCCGTTACCTCGTCCAATCTGGCCCGCAATGCTTGGTTAATCTTCTCGCGTTCGGAGAGAACGCCGTCCAGCATAATTCCGCCGATCACCGAACGCAAGGTGGTGGTAGCGATACCCTGGGCTGCCAGTTCAAAGCTGCCGACTGCCAGCACGCTTTGTACCGGATCGAAAACCTTGTAGTACCACAGGAAATCGATCGAGATGGGGGCATTATCGGCTGTGATGGAAGTCTGCACTGGGATCTCGCGGACTTGTTCGCGTAAATCCACCCGAACTGCCCTGTCAATGAATGGGATGAGGATGACCAGACCGGGGCCTTTCTCGCCGATGCAGCGTCCCAGGCGGAAGACTACCAGCCGCTGGTATTCGGCCACGATTTTAAGCGCCGAGGCCAGGAAGACCAGGACGATTAAAACGATCACGCCAATTAAACAATATATTAATTCGAATTGCATTGTCAGACCTCCTGTTATGGTCGAAAATCCGGCGGTTTTTCCCGCCGGTTATAGCTAATTATTCTTCCTCTGCTTCCACTTCAAGTACCAACCCTTGCCGGCTTATAATCCGCACCCGGGTCTCAACCGGGATCGGTTTCCTGCTCCAGGCGGACCACTCCTCCCCGTTGATATAAACGCTGCCTTCCTGAAAAATATTGGTATGGGCGATACCGGTCATACCTGGCAAGCGTCCCAGGTCAAAATCCGGGCGGCGGGCGATCGCCTCCAGACCTTTACGCCCGATGATCCAAATCAATCCAGCCGCCAGAATGGAAACAATTATTGCCAACCAGACATTGACCGCTGGACCGCCGTCTGGATTGCGGAATAGAAATACCGACCCGACAATCAAAGCGACAATCGCGATTCCCAGGAAAAGCCAGTTGCGCCATTTGCGCAGCGCGAACACGAAAGGAACGATGCCAAGAATCAGAACAATCAAGGCCCACGGGTTAATGTCCATGTTGACCGCGCTGATCCCAGCGACGACCAATGCGAACAACGCCCCGATCTCAAGAAAACCTGTCCCTGGCGCAAACAACGCCAGAACTCCCAACACCAGGCCTAAAACCAAAAGCACATAGGCAACGTTGGGGTCCATAAGCAGATTCATCGGTTCCTCCTTGACTGTTAACAAGATTATACAGCACAAGAGGGCCTATTACTCTACGAATCGGAGCGTCAGGTCGAAACCGGATTCAGTTGTTTACCCCAACCCCGTAAAACTTGTTGAATACCTCATCCAGGCTGGGCTGCTGGCTGATCACGTCCAACAGGCGGAACTGGCTGGCAGCCTTGAAGAGCGCATCCGGGTCTCCCTGTAGCGTGCAGCGCAGTTTATTGTCTTCCAGCACCAGGTCGTTGAGGTTTGGCAGGTTGGCAAAAGCTTCCCGGTGGATTGGATCGGCGAAGCGCAGCTCAATTTTTCGTAATGCACGTTTGCGCAGGGTGACACCGCGTTCGACCGCCACCAGGTTGCCGGAATAGAGCACCGCGACCCGATCCGATATGCGTTCCATCTCGGTTAAAGACTGAGACGCAATCACCACTGTCACACCGTTCGCCCGGGTTTCCGAAATCAGGTGATAGAGTTGAGATTGACGCTCAGTGTCCAGCCCAGTGGAAGGTGCATCCAATAAAACCAGCTCGGTGCGACGCATGAAGGCTTGAATGATGCTAAGGGCGCGTTTTTCAACCAGGGAATAATCCTGTGCGCGGCGGGAAAGATCGATTTTAAAGCGCTCAGCAAGGCTGGTGACATAATCTTCGTCAATAAGGCCGGTCAGACTGGCGAAACGGTCCAAAATCTGTTCGCCGGTGAGACCCAGGGGCAGGGCCAAAACATCCGGGAGGTAACTCACCAGGCGCCGCACTTGCAAGCCGTTGCGTTGGCTATCCATCCCCATCACCAGAGCGACTCCGCTGGTCGGCCGGACTAAATTCATCAAAATATTGAGAAAAGTCGACTTGCCGGCACCTTTAGGCCCCAGGATGCCGAATACTTCACCCGGTTCCACTTCCAGAGTCAGGTTTTGCAGCGCCGGCTTACGGCCAAAATTCTTTGTCAGATTTTCCGTGCGAATGACCAGGTAGCGCATCGCCGCCTCCTCTCTTTTTCTGGCAAGATACAAAACTGGCTGGACCCGGAGGGAGATCAGCCAGTAAAGATCTTGAGAGGATCAGACAACCGGTTTACAGATCCGTTGTCAGGCTGACGTCTCCTTTTGGGCTTGCCACTCTGCGATGAGTTGCTCGTAACTGGTTCTGACCAGATCGCTCCAGGCCAGAATCTCGAGCATGCGTTTTCGAGCGGGATGTTCGTCTTCCATGCCCTCCAAGCCTTCCTCTGCCATTTCCTGCAGCGAGAGGATGCCTTCCAGGCGCATTTCCAAAGACTTTTCCCAGGCGTCATCCGAGAATTCGTAGTGATCGTTGCGTTCACCCGGGAGAGAAACCCGATCTGCCAGGCCAGTCATCAGCAGTGTGCGTAAATTTGTTGAAATGCTGCTGCGGCTGACTTGCAAATAATCGGACATTTCCTCAGGCGTCACCGGGCGGGTGGCTGCCAGCATCATGCCTAGCATCCGTCCTCCGATACGCGGCACCCCGTATTCCTCGAAGTGCAAACCCATATTTTCAATGAACTGGGATAGTGCGGCTTCGTCACCCTGTATGGGAGGGTTACTATCCGCGCCGCTATCCGCTGCTTCTGAATCCATGCGAAACGTTACTCCTGAATAATCCAATACGATGGCCTTTGTAGACCATCATTAGTTTACTCTTTCTACTCATTTCTGTCAAGACTGAAATTATTAACGCTCACGGTTATGAGTGTGGTCTTATGATATGCGTACACATCACAAGCATGAACACAATTGTATATACATGCTTACTCAGGGTATCAATCAATACTGTTGCTTATCCTTGTGTAATCAATGCACCAATCGCCAATGTTGTATATACATGCCTGACTGCCTGGGTGGGGTCAATATATACGCCAAACCATGATAAAATCCACCCATATTTTGAGTATTCGAGGTGCTGTATGACCGAACCCATTTTGGTAGCCATTGCCTGGCCCTATGCCAACTCTGAAATTCACGTCGGCAATGTGACCGGCTCGCATTTGCCCGGTGACATTTTTGCCCGATATCAGCGCATGCGCGGGCGCGATGTGGTCATGGTTTCCGGCTCAGATTCACACGGCACCCCCATCACCATCACCGCTGACGCCTCGAACTCCACCCCGATGGAAGTCTACCAACGCTTTCATCAGACCTTTCTGGACCTGTTCATGCAGCTGGGCATTAGCTACGATCTGTTCACCAGCACGCATACCGAAAATCACTTCAACGTTTCGCAGAAAATCTTCCTGGCGCTGCTGGAAAACGGCTTTTTGTACAAGGAGAGCCAGCAGCAGTGGTATTCCACTGCCCAGAGCCGTTTCCTGCCCGACCGCTACGTGGAAGGCACCTGCTATGTTTGTGACTATACCCAGGCGCGCAGCGACCAATGCGACCGCTGCGGCACACTGCTCGAACCAGCCAAGTTGATCAATCCGCGCTCAAAAATCGACGGATCGACGCCGGAGCTGCGCGAAACCGAACACTACTACCTCGATCTTGGCAAACTGCAGCCAGAAATCACGGACTTTTTAAAGCAGCGTTCTTCATACTGGCGGCAAAACGTAATGCGCCAGTCGCTCGGTCAAATCGAGGCAGATAGCTTGCGCGGCCGCCCAATCACCCGCGACCTGGACTGGGGCATCCCGGTGCCGCTCGAGGCTGAGAAAGGCAAATGCCTGTACGTTTGGTTCGAGGCAGTCATTGGTTACCTGTCTGCCACCATCGAGTGGGCCAGCATTACCGACCAACCTGAGGCATGGAACAAATGGTGGCACGACAAGGCTTCCAAGACCTTCTATTTCATCGGCAAAGACAACATCCCCTTCCACGCCATTATTTGGCCCGGGCAATTAATCGGACTGGATACCAAATTCGACGAGTTGATGGGCAACTCTGTCAAAGCGCCGTTGGTGCTGCCGTATGATGTGCCAGCCAACGAATTCATGAACCTGGAAGACCAGAAAATCTCCGGCAGCCGCCATTGGGCGGTTTGGGCGCAGGATTTCCTCACCCGCTACGACCCGGATCCGCTGCGGTATTACCTTACAGTCAATATGCCGGAAACGCGTGACACTGATTGGGATTGGGAAGATTTTTACAAACGCAACAATGACGAACTGGTTGCCACCTGGGGCAACCTGGTCAATCGCGTATTGTCCTTTGCCGCCAAACACTGGGAAGGCGTTGTCCCAGAGCCGGGTGAATTGACCAGTCTCGACAAAGACTTGATTGCCGCCATTGAGCAGGGATTTGAAACGGTCGGCAACGAAATGGAAGCTGTTCACCTGCGCGGCGCCCTGGGCGAAGCTATGCGCCTGGCGAGCGAGGTCAATAAGTATCTCGACACGACGGCTCCCTGGACGGCGATTAAAACGGATCGCGCTGCTGCCGGGCGAGCCATTTACACGGCACTGCGTGCCATCGATTCGCTCAAAATTTTGCTGGCTCCATTCCTGCCGTTCACCTCGCAAAAGCTGCACATATTTATGGGTTACAATACAACCCTGTTTGGCACTCAGTTTATTAGCAAAGAAGAAGATTCGCTCGGGACCCACGGCGTGCTTCGCTATAATTCAGACAGCGCAGCCGGGCGCTGGGAACCCAGTCAGCTCCAGGCGGGTCACCATCTGGATAAACCCGAACCGCTTTTCCGCAAACTGGACCCCGTTATTATTGAAGAGGAACGAGCGCGGTTAGGAAAACCACAACAATAGCATGACAGCAGGGCGGGCTGCGGGATGCCCGCCTTTTTGTTGAACTGCCTGCATTTGGCAGTCATTATTGAGGAAATAGGAATGAAAAATTACCGAATCAAATTCGTGTTTTTAGTATTGACCATCGTTTTATTGAGTTGCAATCTACCTGTCAGTGCATTAAATCCTAATTTCAATGCAGCTGGCACTCCGCTGGCTGAATCCGAGGTCGTTGACACACCTGCCGGACCGGATTACTCCTCTGCCCGGTTGACGCTTGTCGATTTGCCCGAAGGCTTCCGCGAACTGACGTCGGAAGAATTAGAAGCCTTGGGACTTTCCAGCAGCCAATTCACCAACCTGTTCACCGGAATGCTTTCCGAAGCCTTGCCAGAGAACTTTGCCGCATTCACCAATACTAACGGCAGCTTCGAGGTCATTGTTTCGGTGCTGATTGTGCCGCTGACGTTCGTGGAACGCACCGCCGTCGACCTGTACCTGCGCGATCCGCAGCGCCTGGCAGATAATTTTTCCGGTGCTGAGGGAATAACGGATTTAGAGCTGGACGAAAGTGCCGCCAAAGTGGGTGAATCTTCCAGCAGCGTCACGTTTGGCGTGCCAAATGCTCCGCTTAAAATGAATGGCGGTTTGACCGTCTCGCGCCGCGGTGATGCGGTGCAAGTGGCAGTGCTGTTCTACCCGGACGGCACTGTGCCGGCGCTGGCTTCCTCCGCCGTTGCTGAAATTGTGGACGAGAAATTGTCGCTTATTAACTAGCGAAAGATCCCGCGCGACTATTGCACCCTTTCCCCGGGTTGATCTGCTGAGGATCTCCGGGACAGCGGGTAACCGGACCCCGCACCTGGATGGTTCCACCCCTAAATTGACCTCTTTGGCCTTCCTCACGGGGTATAATTTCACCATTCACTCATGGTAGCCACCATCTCCCCCCGCGAAAAAGCCCTGATCGTTTTGACCCATTGGTGGGTCGTTGCCGCTGCCGCCATCCTTGGCGGTCTGGTTGGCCTGGGTATCTTTGCGCTCAAAGAACCGGCTTATGAAGCCCAGGTGACCACCACCATGGGGATCGATTTCGCTCGAACCGGCTACATGGAGCAGTACGATAAGGATCTTGCTCTCGGCATCGCTGCCGGCATCATCTACTCCGCGGATGTCATGCAGCAGGTGGTAGACGAGGCGCTGGCGAACAATATCGTCGCCAGTTTTGAGACGCTCAAGCATGATTCGACCATGGAACGCAAGTCATTCGTGTGGATTCTGCGCGTCCGTCATGGCAACCCCGAACAGGCTGCGTTTCTGGCCAACCGCTGGATAGACCTTGGAATTGCCGCGCTTGACAGCGCTGCGCAGCATGCCATAACCGCGGACGGGCTGCAGGAATATATG
>DATBWK010000207.1:0-5183 GCA_036514835.1 Bellilinea sp. | reverse complement strand
GGCGGAGGATTATCCCTTGAGCCGTGTAATCAACCCCGAAAGCGCTGGCAAACAGCGCAACCAGCTGACCCGGGCGATCGTACTGGCAATACGAGAACTGATGAAGCAGCCTGAACCCAACGCGCAGGCGCACGATCTGGCAGCGTTTATGGTGCTGGCATTGGAAGAGATCGCAGCCTCCATCGACGTATCGGTGCAGGCCTGGGAGAAACGCGATTACTGGGTGAAGGCAGACCGGTTCCGCATGGAATGGGAGTGGGCCGGGGCACTGGGACGCAGTCTGCGCAGCGCATTGCAGGCTGAAGATTGGGCGCAGATTGCCATGTATACGGCAAAAATCGCGCAAAAGCTGAACAAGATCACTATCCCGGAGCGCAACCGCATTGGTCAACCTTGGGTGGGGGCGTATAAGATGTTTCTGCAAGGCTGAGCCGGGCATTCCAAGGCCTGCGGCTCATTCGATACGGGGCGTGTGAGCCGAATACTACCAATATCGATATTTGGTTAAATAATTCAGATCGCCACGCCGCTTTGCGGCTCGCGATGACACACTGGAGATCCATGCCGTCACGCGGCTCGCAATGACAAAATCGACCTAACTAAAAAGACCTCCTCGATTTCGAGGAGGTCTTTGATTTGTTACAGGTTTACTTTTTCTTCAAAATAATGCGGGCATCGACCACTTTGAGGCCGGCACCCACCTCATAAACCAATACCGGGTTGGCATCCGACTCGGCGATCTCGTCCTTCAGGTCAATGATCATGCTCGAGTACTGGCAAATGACCTCTGACAGCGCCTTGCGGTCACGCGGTTCTTCGCCGCGGACACCGGCCAATATGGGGGCGCCGCGGATTTCATCCAGCATGCGGCGGGCCTGGGTGTCGGCGACTGGCGCCACGCGGAAGGTGACATCCTTGAGGACTTCCACGAAGATGCCGCCTAGGCCGAACATCATGGTCGGGCCAAAGGTCGGGTCGTTGACTGAGCCCAGGATGACCTCTGTGCCCCAGGGAGCCATTTCCTGAACGGCAACACCGTGAATATCAGCGCTGGCTTTGTAGGCTTTGGCATTTTTCATAATGGTTTTGAAGGCGTCGCGCACGCCTGCTTCGTCCTTGAGGTTGACCTTAACCCCGCCGGCATCCGATTTATGCAGGATGTCCGGGGAGACGATCTTCATGACCACCGGGTAACCGATCTTTTTGGCCAATGCGACGGCCTCGTCTTCTGATTTTGAGAGTTCGGTGCTGGTGACCGGCATGCCATAAGCCGAGAAGACTTCTTTGGCTTCGATCTCGGTCAGTGAATCGCGTCCATCAGCGCGGGCTTTGCGGATGACTTCCAGGGCAACGTCGCGGTCAAAGGAGGCGCACGGCTCGGTTGTCTGGGCGGAGAGGGCCTTCATACGGGCAAACTCGCGCAGCGAGGCGATGGCGTCAACAGCCACGTCCGGGGCGCCGTAGGCGGGAATGCCGTTCTCAACCAACCAGCGCATGGCAACCGCCGACCGTTCGCCGCCAACAAAGGAAACGGTGATAGGTTTTTCAGTCACCCCTGAGTCCACCACGGCTTTCTTGATGGCCTGAGCGATTTGCATCGGATCCGTGATGGCGGTTTCGCAATACAACACGACGACGCCTTCGGTCCAGGGGTGGGCATAGGAGTAACGCACTGAGTCGCCGTACCATTCATTCCCTGCCATGCCGGTCAGATCCACGGGGTTCTTGGCGGAACCGAATTCCGGCATGTGCTTTTTGAGCTCAGCCTGCACATCCGCCGGGGCGAATTTTAAGGGCAAACCGTATTTTTCAGCTGCATCGGTAGCCAGAACGCCCACGCCGCCGCCATTGGTAATGATCAGCAGGTTGTCGCCTTTCATGGGGGATTGCAGCGAGAGCGCCAGGGTGCGGTCGAACAGGTTGTCGAGATCAGTAGCCTGGATCACGCCAGCCTGCTGCAAGGCTGCGCCATAGACTTTGGCAGCGCCAGCCAGGGAGCCGGTGTGTGAGGCAGCAGCAGCAGCGCCGTGCGCAGAAACGCCGGCTTTAAGAGCAATGATCGGTTTGGAAGCTTTGCGCGCAGCCTCGATAAAGGCACGTCCATCTTTGAAACCTTCGATGTATAGGGTGATACAGGAGGTGTTGGGATCGCTGTCCAGCCAGCCGACGATATCCGCGAAATCGACATCGGACATGTTGCCGATGGAAATGAGTTTGTCAAAACCGACGCGGCGGGTGTAGGTGGCGGCATCCAGCGCGATCAACAGAGCGCCGGATTGGGAAACCA
Organism: Bellilinea sp.; assembly: GCA_036514835.1. Lineage (GTDB taxonomy): Bacteria > Chloroflexota > Anaerolineae > Anaerolineales > Anaerolineaceae > Bellilinea. The sequence continues at coordinate 2,896 of DATBWK010000207.1, read as the reverse complement.
ACGAGGCTTTGCCGGGTAAAGGCAGGAAGGGAGCGAACGAGCCGTTGAATTTATCGGTGTTGGAAAGCACACCAACGATATTAGGGCCGAGGACGCGCATGGAGTAGCTTTTAGCTTTTTTGACCAGGTCATTTTCCAGGTCGCGGTTTCCAACTTCGGAGTAACCCGAAGTGATCACGATCAAGCCCTTGACGCCTTTGCGTCCGAGATCATCCAACACGCCATCAACCAATTTGGAGGGGATGGTGATAATGGCAGCATCGATCTCACCTGGGACGTCGGTGACGGAAGGGTAGGCTTTAATCCCGAGAATTTCGTCGGCGGATGGGTTAATCGGGTAAATTGGGCCAGCATAACCGCCGTCGATTAAGTTTTTCATAACCGAATAACCAATTTTGCCCGGGGTGGCAGATGCCCCGATCACAGCAACCGACTTTGGCGTGAGCAGGCTATTTAATGCTTCGTTTTTCACGATACTTCCTCCTGAATTGGGTGTTGTATAGAATGCAAGAATTCAATCGGGGAGGGAAGCCCTCCGCCAGGCCAAGATATCTCAGAAATACAGACACCGCTCACCCGTCGGTGTTATTTCGGGTTGCGGTGGAAATTAATAGGGGAACCAGAGATCCTCAGACATCTTGAATTTAAAGACAAAAATATTGTAAACATTTTAATCGAAACAAAAGTACTTTTTTAGCAGTATTTAATCATCTTTTTCGGCGGTGGCTTCACCGAAGGCAATAATAACGGAAAAAAGAGAGCTGTTTGGCGCCCTTACTGTGACAATTAACAGCTCTCAATCACTAATCTGGTTCTGAAATTAACTCAGAAATGGGTTATGTGCCCCTGGGTTCGTACACCTGCGCGTTGGCGCAATAGGGTATGGGAGCGCCCTGTAAGCCTGCCAAGATGTTCTCAACACACATCAAGGCCATTTTCTGGCGGGTTTCCTTGCCTGCCGAGGCAATATGCGGGGTGATGACCACGTTTTCCAATTGACGCAATGGATGGTCGGAAGGAATCGGTTCGGGGTCGAACACGTCGATCCCGGCAGCGGCAATGCGGTGCGTCTGCAGCGCCCAGGTCAACGCCGCGGGGTCGACTACGGCGCCGCGGGCAGTATTGACCAGCACCGCGTTGGGTTTCATCTGTTCAAAGGCGGCGCGGTTGATCAGGTGGCGCGCTTCAGGTGAAAAATACAGGTGCAGTGAGATAAAATCGGCTTGCGACAATAAGCGTTCGAGTGTAACGAACTCCACGCCGAGCTGCTCTTCAGCCTCCAGGTCGCGCGTCAGACTGTGATACAGCACGCGCATGTCAAAACCGCGGGCACGCCGCGCCATAGCCTTCCCAATACGCCCGAGACCGACGATACCGAGTGTTTTGCCATAGATGTCCAGCCCGGTCAGTACATCCGGTCCCCAGGGCTGCCACAGGCCTGAACGCACCTCGCGTTCAGCCTCGCCGACGCGGCGGGCGGCTGTCATCATCAATGCCCATGCAAAATCCGCGGTGGTCTCGGTCAGCACGCCGGGGGTATGCCCAACCGGGATGCCACGGCGGGTAGCTGCGGCAAGATCGATGTTGTCGTAACCAACTGCCAGCTGTGTTATGACCTTGAGTTTCTCGCCGGCAGCGATCACCTGAGCGTCAATGGGATCTGTCAGCATGGTCAGCAGCGCATGAACCCCCGGCACTTTGGCTAACAGGAACTCTTTGGTGGGGGGATAAGCTTCCTGCCAAATTTCGACATCGGCAGCGGTTTTCAGTTGATCTACCGCCTCAGGATAAATGGCGCGGGTAACATAGACATGCGGTTTATTCGTCATGTTTGGCCTCCAACGCCGCTGCCATCAAATTTTGAATACGGGCGATCATTTTTGCCGGGTCGCTGAGACTGCCTTCCAGCAGCAGTGCATTTTCATATAGTTGTTCGATCACCAGAGTCGAAACCGCGTTGTCTTGTGGGGATTGGGCCAACTGGATGATGAGCGGGTGGCGCAGGTTGACTTCCAGTTGTTTCTGCGGCGCGTCAAAGGTTTGGTTCAGCAGCCGGTAGACCCGCTGCATTTCCGGTTTGAGACTGCCGTCGGCGTCCACCAGCCGCGCCGGCGATTCAACTAGCCGGTCGGTGGCGCGTACGCCGGTAACCCGGTCACCCAGGACGGTGCGAATACGCTCAAGCACCTGCTCGCGCTGATCATCGCTCATAGTGTTCTCAGGTTCCGGCTGGGATTCCGGGGCTGGGGTGGCTTCCTGAGCAGCATTGACCAGCTCTTTCCCCTCAAATTTGTCCAGCTTGAGCAGGACGAATGAATCCAGCGGATCTGCCAGCAGCAGCACATCAGTCCCCTGGGCTTTGAAACCTTCCAGATGGGGGCTGGACGCCAGCAAGCGTTCATCTTCACCCAGCAGGTAATAAATCTTTTCCTGGTGGGAAGGGCTGGCAGCCACATATTCCGCCAGGGACCTCCATCCTTGCGGGCTTTTGGCGGTTGGGAAACGCAGCAGCGGCGTCAGCGGGGTTAATGCCTCGGGGTCAGTGGCGATGCCTTCTTTGATGTACCGGCTATATACTTTCCAAAATTCGACATACTTTTCGGGTTGGTCCTTGCCAAGGGTGGTCAAAGCATCGACCAATTTGTTGGTAATCACACGCCTCAACTGCGCCATGACGCGGTTGGATTGAATCGACTCGCGGGCAACGTTGAGCGGTAAGTCTTCGGAATCCACCACGCCGTCCACGAAACGCAGGTAAGGCGGCAGCAAATCTGTGGAATACTCCTGAATCAAGACTTTTCGGGCGTACAACTTAATCCCTTCGTCCTTACGCGGGGAAAAGATGGTTTTTTCCGGGGAGGCAGGTACGTACAGCAAGGCATACATTTGCACCGGA
>DATBWK010000206.1:0-17113 GCA_036514835.1 Bellilinea sp. | reverse complement strand
ACGCTCACCTGACTGATCGCGAAGTGATCATGGGCGTCCGCCCCGAAGATATTCACAACCCTCAATTTGCGCCTTCTGGCATCCATGCCGAACCGATCGAAGCCACAGTTGACGTAACTGAATTGATGGGCAACGAAATTTTCCTGTACCTGGTCAACGGTAAGAACAACTTGACTGCCCGTGTTGACCCGCGTACCCGCTTCACCATCGGCGAAAAAGTGCAGATGGTCATCAACATGGATAACTTCCATATCTTCGATCCGGCTGTCGACCGGGAAAATCCAGCGGCTGTCCGCTAAACCCGAATAGTAAAAATAAAAACAGCGTGGAGAAATCCACGCTGTTTTGCTATTAACCCCTTAAGCCGCGGCGAATGCCCACTTTCGGCCTTTGAGTGCAAGAAACAGTGCTCCTAAAATTGCCAGACCCCCGATAGCAATGAACAGGTCCTGCCACAAACGCATCGGGAACAAACGGATCAGGGTGTCCGAGAAATAGAACAGCCAGGTGTCGCCGACGAAAAATACCTGGTGAAATAGGGTGAATATTGCACTGAAATTGAGGAAAACCGTGGCTAATATCAAGCCGAGCAACCCAAGCGTAAGCCAGCCTCCGGCTGAAACTGCTGACCAGAACTGTGGCGAGCGGCGAACGCGCCAGGCTGCCAGGCCAATCAACACCACGAACAGTAGCGATCCCAGCCAGACGTTCATCATGGTCTTGAAAAACACTTTGACGTCAACCATGTGACCCAATTCACGCTCATTGAATACGGAAGTGCCATCTGCAAATTGCAGGTCGCCTAAAAACTCAATGCCGGCATCGTTATTCAGGTATTTCAGCGAAATATTCGCCCAGTGAATACGCTCTGCCTTGGTGAATCCATACGGATCCTCCGGAAAACCTGGCATGTTGTACTCGACGATGGCAAATGGCGGGGTAAAGAAAATGCGCAAACCGGTGAGAATCAACACTACCGGTATGGCGAGGGTAACCAGGATTTGTACGATTTTGATTAGAACCTTCATTGCAATGTCTCCGCATTACCGGCTAAAAAGAAATCCAATATCATGTCGTTGGTAATCCATTCAATCGGCGCCTGGTCATCCGTGAAAGCATAGCCTGGTGCCGGAGTCGGCTGCAAATTGGCGACAGCAGATGCCATTGCCCTCAATAGAACCGGGGGAATGTCGGCCTGTTGGGATAGCGCTGCGTAATTGGCAATCAGATTCTGAGAGTCGGTGGGTTGCAAGGTGGCAAACAGAATCGAGTTGAACGAATCCGGCAGGTCCATGATATGCACGCTGGGAAAAACGGTCAGGATGGTGCTGCTCAAAATCTCCACCAAACGCCGGTCTTGCGGACTGCGCCCAACATTGATCACCATTACCCCGTCATCGGTCAAATGGTCTCGCACCACCTGAAAAAACTCTTGGGTGGTCATGTGCCAGGGAATGTAAGGGGGCCGATAGGCATCGACGCTGATGATCTGAAACGTATTGGGATTATTTTTCAGAGCCCAGCGTCCGTCCTGGACGGTGACGTGCAAATTGGGCAGGTCCATGCCAAAATAGTCATACCCAGCCTGCACGATGTCTGGATCGATTTCGATGCCTTCCATCTGGATGTTGGGGAATACCAGGCTGGCCTGCCGGGCTGTGGTGCCGGCTGCCAACCCGACGATTGCCATGCTTTGTACCTCAGCTGGCGTCACTGGCGGCGGGTTGAAGAAAGGCGCCACCAGCACCTGCTCCCATGGACCGTTGTAAAAATATTCTGTCGGATTGTAGATGGAATGAACGCCCTGGCCGTCATTCAGTCTGAGCAGGCGGGTTTCTCCGACCTGCAGCACCTGGATGTAGTTGTAGGCTGAGTCTTTCTCGTAAATCATCCCGGTTGTATTCTTGATAGCCCCGCGCACTCCGAAAATTGCCAACAACCCGATGATCAACGGCATCCATAATAGCGGAAGCACCTTCTTCCAGCCGGCAGTGGCGCCCAGACCGGTCAATGCCACCATTAGCAGCAGCCCGCCAATCGCCAGGAAGGTGCGATAGGTGCCAACCCACGGGATCAGGATCAAAACCGGTAAAAATGTGCCTACGAATGAGCCAAGGGTTGAAACCGCATAAATCCGCCCGGAAATGCTGCCAGCCTGACGGGAATCGCTCAACGCCAGGCGGATGGCAAAAGGGGAGGCGGTGCCAAGCAGCGTCACGGGCACGACAAACAGCACCATGACTACCACAAAGGATCCGATCAGCACACCCAATTGAAGTTGATCGAAGGCTTTAGCGGCTGCGCGAAGCACGGGTTGAGCTGCCAGTGGGATCAATCCGATGGTGAAGGCTCCCCAGGCTAGAATTTTAAAAAAGGTGGAAAAATTTGGCGAACGGTCCGCCCAGTGACCGCCTAAATAATAGCCGGCGGTCAGGTAAATCAGGATCAACCCGATGATGGCGGCCCAGGTGAGGTTGCTGGTGCCAAAATAATTCCCCAACAAGCGCGAGGCGGCCATTTCAACCGCCAGTCCGGTCAGGCCAGAGGTGAAAACTGCAATGTAGAGCCATTTACGCATGCGACGATTATACCGTAAGCAATTATCCGCGCATGGAAAGCAGCCATAAATCACCAGGCGTTTGCGGAAGCGAGGCTATAATAAAACCATGGATTCAAGCCCAGCTATGAAACTGGTAAGCGTTGCTGAAATGCGCACGATAGAGAAGGAAGGCAATGCAGCCGGCGTAAGCTATGCCGTCATGATGGAACGCGCCGGTGACGGTATCGCGGGTATTGTCGACACAACCTACAGTCACGGCAGCCCGGGTCAGGTGATTGGCTTGATCGGTTCTGGTAATAATGGCGGCGATACCCTGGTGGCCCTGGAAAACCTGGCGAAAGTCGGTTGGCGGACCCGTGCGGTGTTGGTACGCCCCCGACCAGCTGATGATCCGTACCTGGAACGGGTGATCAAAGCCAAAGGCGAGGTGTTGACCGTAACCACCAGGGCGGATTGGACTAAGTTAGAAACCTGGTTGAATTCAGCGGATGTCCTGCTGGATGGCGTTATTGGCACTGGTTTTCAGCTGCCGCTGAAACCTGATCTGGCTGCCTGGTTCGAAAAATTGATGGATTACCGGCTGCCGCATCATATTGTGGCAGTGGATTGTCCTTCTGGCGTGGATTGTGATACCGGCGAAATCGCATCCCATGTGATTCCGGCAGAACTCACGATCTGCCTGGACGAGGTCAAACAAGGTTTATTGCGTTTCCCAGCCCACAATTATGTGGGAACATTAAAAGTGGTAGACCTGGGCTTACCCAACAATCTGGCAGTGCTTAAGACAATTCGCTCCTTCGTTGTGTCTGGCAGGCAGGTTAAAGCCTTTCTACCCCGCCGTCCGGATGATGCCCACAAAGGCACCTTCGGTACCGCGCTGGTGGTAGCCGGGTCGGTCAATTACACCGGTGCTGCTGCCCTGGCGGGGGAAGCTGCTTACCGCATTGGTGCCGGATTGGTTCGATTGGCTGTCCCCAGCCCGCTCCACGCCGTGTTATCTGGCTTACTGCCGGAAATTACCTGGCTTTTATTACCCCACGAAGTAGGTGTGATTGCTGAACACGCCGCTGACCTGCTCTTCAACAATCTGGAGCGCGTCACTGCCCTGCTGGTTGGTCCGGGAATAGGACAGGAATCAACCACAGGCCATTTTATACGCCGCTTGTTGTCCATTACGCCAGTGGAGGATAAACACCAGGGACTGGGATTCTTAGGCAATCCTCGGACAAAACAACCACGTCCGTCGGTTTTACCCCCGTTGGTGATCGATGCGGACGGTCTTAAATTACTGGCGCAAATCAAGGATTGGCCGCAGATTCTGCCAAAGGACACGATCCTCACACCGCACCCCGGCGAAATGGGAGTGCTTACCGGACTGGATGTGGCAGAAATTCAAGGAGACCGCCTGGAAATCGCCCGCAAATTTGCGGTTCAATGGGGACAGGTTGTGGTGCTCAAAGGTGCGATGACCGTTGTTGCCGACCCTTCCGGACAGGTTTTCGTCATTCCGGTAGCTACTGCTGCTCTGGCGCGCGCCGGGACAGGTGATGTTTTGGCAGGTTTGATCGTAGGCCTTCGGGCGCAAGGCGTGCGTGCATTGGAAGCTGCCATCGCCGGCGCCTGGGTCCACGCCCAGGCAGGCTTGACCGCCATCGATTTGGTGGGTCACCCGGCCAGCGTTCTGGCTGGAGATGTCCTGGCGTCTGTCCCAGAAGTACTTCATGGATTGTAATGTTAGGGGCTTATATAAATAAAAAAACGGCCAGCATGACGCTGGCCGTAATTCGTTACAATGGTCGAACTATTCTTCTGCCATCATGCCGGAATCGTCTTTCGAGGCCATACGGGTAATCTTTTGTTTTTGCTCCTCGATAACCACAGCGCCTTTTTTCTGCAGTTCGGCGGCAGTTTCTTTAGCCTGGGCTAAAAGAACTTCTGCCCGCTTCACAGCATCAGTCGCCGCAGCCTCAGCAGATGAATAAACCTCGCCCATGGTGGTGGAGGCTTTGTCGCGCAATTCAATCGCGCGCTCTTTGATGACTCCGCGAGTCTCCTCACCAGATTGCGGGGCCAATAATAAGGCAGTGATCGCACCTGTTAAACCGCCCACAACAAAACCTACTAAAAACGCTCCAAACTCATCTCGGTCAGACATATCTCAATTCTCCTTTCAGTTGGCTACTGTTCCGATGGCTTCTTTCGCTCAGTGTTTTCCAGGGCGGAAGATTTCGAATATTTTTTTCAGCCCAGCCAGATATTCGTTCATTTTCAACACAGGTTCGACCAGGTTGTTTGAAAGAAACTGGGTTGTTCCGCGAAGGTGGTTGATCGTCTCACTGGTTGTGTCAAGGATCGGCTTGATTTCATTTTGCAGCAAATTGATTAAGGTGGCTAACTGCAAAATCAATACAATCAACCCGACACCCAGTACCAATGATTCGAGCGCCATGAAAATGATGAAGATGTCCCGTACTTTTGCTGTCGTACCGTCCGGAGCCCGTGCCAGTAAAAATACGCCTCCTGCGACTAACGCCATCAAGAGCACGATTGCCAAAATGATGATCCAGGCCTTGGATTGAACCTTAGCCTTTTCCCCGGCAGGCAGGGGAGTCGAAGTTACGACAGGCGGAGTAGGTGTTTGGGCATCTTCCATGATGGCTCCATTATAACACACGGCTAATTTCAATATAAATTGTCAAGATATTTTCTTTGATTTAATCCTACCAATTGGGGGGCTGGATAGAGAAAAGGGCTACCCCATCCCTGTGGCAGCCCAGTGCAGAGGTCAAAAGCTTTGTTGGATTAAGGACATTTTACATTGGGATTGTATGGGGTAAAAATACCATTCGGATTCGCTTCCCATAACCAAACATGAAAGTCATAATGCGGCGGCATACCAGGTTCATGTCCCAGCATTGGCCCGTCAAATGACCGACCAAACAATACCGGGGCAGGCGGGGGATTGGCAGGAATCAGCGCATCCGGAGGTCCGATGGCAACCATGTATTCAACCGCCACCAATTTTAATCCATCTCCAGTTGGTTCATAAAGCAGAAACTCAGGTTCAAGCATATTCACAGATGGATCCATTAGCCGTGCAATGTTTCCATAATGAATACCCATTCCTGCCGTTCCATCTGCATTCAGGGTGCAGTGGGAAAGAGCGATGAAGCCATCTGCTTCTGCAACCGACACATCATGATATTTGACTGTCGCTTGACGCACTTTTGCCAATTCCTGAGCCGTGATGGATTCGGTAAACCCACCGGTTGCGGCTGAAGCACGCATCGGGAATGCTGCCGTGATAGCAAACACAAGGATAACTACGGCAAGTCCCACATTGAAGAATTGTTTTTTCATTCATACTCCTAAAGACACCACTAAATAGATGATCCGGCAGGGGATGGAAATTCTTGCTGCAAACAAGGCCAAACGGGGATGGGTTGCAGTTTTCGAACCGGGTTAATAAAAAAATAGGTTAATGGCGCCACTTTTCCCCATCATGATGGACCAGTCAACCAATTCACAACTATAACTATACATTATTTACCTAATTTGTCAAGTATTTTGTTACATTTCTCTAGCTTCACAGGTAATAGACCGAACACTCAAATTCTGAGCTTGATTGATAAAGTTAAAAGGGTGAGCTCAAAGAGTGAGATGAAGAACAATTATCGCGATTATTTCAATTGAGCCGGGATTCGAAAATATTTTATCGACTTTTATATGATCCGGAACTCTCTTTCGAATTTGCATGGTAATGGGCATCGTGATAGACTTAAATGCTATGCCTTTGACGTTTTAACGCCTGAGCGGGATAAACAACTTAATCCATAATAGACCGTAGATACCTTTGCCATGCCAATCAACCTTTTTCGCCGCAAACCATCGGAACCCGCCGTCGACAGCACCACCCCGGTATTTTTGGTAGTCGGGCTTGGGAATCCCGGCCGTGAATACCGTGAAAACCGCCACAACATCGGCTTCATTGTCATTGACCAGCTGGCTGTGGATTTAGGCGTCAAGTTGACCCGCGTGCAAAACCGGGCACTTACGGGTTCCGGAATGCTCGACCAGGTAAAAGTCATACTTGCCAAGCCGCAGACCTACATGAACCTGTCCGGCGAGTCCGTTTCCAGTCTGATGCGTTTTTACAAAGTGCCGCACGAACACCTGATGGTCATCCACGATGATATTGATTTGCCTTATGGCGTGCTGCGACTGCGGCCTGGCGGCGGGTCGGCTGGTCAAAAAGGGGTACAGTCGATCATCGAGCGCATCGGCAGCCAGGATTTTCCAAGACTGCGATTTGGCATCGGGCGCCCAGCCGGCTCGAAGGGCGGCGCCGGTTATGTGCTGCAAAACTTTTCCGCTGAAGAAAAAAAAGAAATGCCATTCATGGTGGATGCCGCTGTCGCCGCGGTACACTTGTTCATTACTGAAGGGCTGGATGCAGCCATGAACCGTTATAACGGCTCGCAACTCGAGGACTGAGCCGTGATCGATCGCATTCGGTCTCTGCCTGCCTATCAGGCGATTTTACAAGAATTGAAGGGCGGGCACGTCCTGCCCAGTATGGGATTGATGCGCTCGGCGCGTCTGCCGGTAATTGCTGCGCTCCACCAGGATTATCCGGTTCCGATCATTTTGATTACCGATCGGACCGATCGCGCCTTGACGGTCATTGACGAACTGACCTACTGGATGGAAGGCCGCCAGCCGCTGTATTACCCGGAACCCAACCCGTTATTCTACGAACAGGCTGCCTGGGGTACGGTCACCCGCCGCGACCGGCTGCAGGCTTTGACCTCGCTGGCAGTTTATCACCTGCTGGGGGTGGAAAAACCGGACCATCCACCTGTGATCGTCGCGCCAGTCCGCTCGCTCATGACACGAACGCTGCCGCGCCGTGATTTCATCAAGAATAGCAAAACCGTTAAAGTCAATCAAACCATCTCGCTGGATTCTCTCAAGCGGTCATGGGTTGACATCGGCTATCAGCCGGCAGAAATCGTGCTCGAGCCCGGGCAGTTTTCAAACCGCGGCGGCATTTTGGACATTTGGCCGCCAGCCGAACCTGCACCGGTGCGCTTTGAGTTTTTCGGCGACGAAGTAGATACGTTGCGCCGCTTTGACCCGGCTTCGCAGCGCACATTGCATCGCCTGGATAAGCTCCTGATCACTCCCGCCCGGGAGGTGCTGCCTGGGTATGCTGCCGGGCTGGATCTGCCGGTCATGGATCTTGAGGAATTTTATTTGCCGTTGGTTCATCCAGCCCAAGCCAGCTTGCTCGATTACTTGCCGCAACAAGCCCTGGTGCTGGTGGACGATCTGGAATTGTTGGGCAGCATCGCCAACGAAATCGAAGAACAATCCGTCAGGATGCGCAATGAAAGCTTGTCTGAAGGCATCCTGCCGGAAAAATTTCCCATCCCGTACCTCACCTGGTCGGAAGTCCTGGACTCGCTCTCGACGCATTCGACTCTCGAGTTTGGCTATTCCGTTGCGCAGGAACCATCCCCCCTGGCGGATTGCTTCCAAAAAGGGCAGCGTTTCGGCGGACGGCTTAACGCTTTCCTGGATACCCTCACCGGCCTTCAGACCAAAGGAAAGCCAAGCGCAGTTGTCTCCCGCCAGATTAGCCGCTTAAAGGAGATGTGGCAGGAGCAGCGCTCACCAGACAGCCTGGATGGCGAGCCCCGCTTCATCGAAGGCACACTCAGCGAGGGATGGGTGCTGGTCGACCGGGATGGGCAGGATTTCCACCTTTTCACAGACAACGAAATCTTTGGCTGGGAGCGTCCGCAGCCGCGTGTGCGCACTCGCCCGATCGCCGAGGCGCCGGAAGCCAATTACGCCGACCTGCGGCCTGGTACCTGGGTGGTACACGTCGATTACGGCATTGGCAAGTTCACCGGTCTGGTGGAGCGGGTGCTGGATGGCGTGGAACGCGATTTCTTATGCGTCGAATATGCCGAAGGCGATCAACTATTTGTGCCTGTCCATCAGGCTGACCGTTTGAGCCGCTACATTGGCGCCAGCGGCGAGGAACCCCGCCCGACGCGCCTTGGCAGTGGTGAATGGGTGCAAACCCGCCAGAAGGTGCGTGAGGCTGTTCTGGAGGTGGCTCAGGACCTGCTCGACCTGTATGCCCGCCGGCAAGTCGCCACCGGATTTGCTTTTGATATCGATTCGACCTGGCAGCAAGACCTGGAAGCCAGTTTTCCCTATACCGAGACCGACGACCAGCTCAAGGCCATCAACGAAGTTAAGAAGGACATGGAAACCGCCCGCCCGATGGATCGCCTGTTGTGCGGCGATGTCGGATACGGTAAAACCGAGGTCGCGCTGCGGGCAGCTTTCAAAGCGGTCATGTCCGGCAGACAAGTAGCAGTTCTAGTGCCGACCACGGTATTGGCGCAGCAGCATTACGATACCTTCCGGCAGCGGTTGGCGACCTTTCCGGTTCAAGTTGAAATGCTCTCGCGTTTCCGCACCAGCAAAGAGCAGGACCAAATCATTGCCCGGCTGGAAATGGGCGAGGTGGACATCATCATCGGTACCCACCGGCTGATTTCACAGGATGTGGTTTTCAAAGACCTTGGATTGTTGATCATCGATGAGGAACAGCGTTTCGGTGTCACCCACAAGGAGCATCTCAAGAAATTGCGCACCGAAGTGGACGTGCTGACCCTTACAGCCACCCCCATCCCGCGCACGCTCTACATGGCGCTGACCGGGGTACGCGACATTTCAATGATCAACACTCCGCCTGCCGAGCGCCTTCCGATCATCACCCATATCGGGCCCTACTCCCAAAAATTGGTGCGTCAGGCCATTCTGCGCGAGGTGGAACGCGGCGGTCAGGTATTTTTTGTCCATAACCGTGTCCACACCATTTATGCGATGAAGACCCACTTGACCAATCTGGTGCCGGATGCACGCATCGGCATTGGACATGGGCAGATGAACGAGGGCGAGCTCTCCAAAGTCATGCACATGTTCACCAACGGCGAGATCGATGTATTATTGTGCACCTCGATCATTGAATCCGGGTTGGACATTCCCAATGCCAATACCCTGATTGTCGACCGCGGTGATACCTTCGGGCTGGCTCAGCTCTACCAGCTGCGCGGACGGGTGGGACGCGGCGCACAGCGTGCCTACGCCTATTTCTTCCGCCACCGGCGCCGCCCCCCAACCATTGATGGACAGGAGCGTCTGGAAGTGATTGCCGAGAACACCCAGCTTGGCGCCGGTTACTCAATTGCCATGCGCGACCTGGAAATGCGCGGTGCCGGTGAGCTGCTGGGCACCCGCCAGCACGGCTATATCGCCTCCGTCGGTTTTCACTTATATACCCGTCTCCTGGGTCAGGCAGTGCGCCAGATCCGTCAGGTGAGCGGCATGGCTGCCCCGCAGCTGCCGGCTGGAATCCGTGAAATCGGTCTGGCGGTCAACGTTGATTTGCCCATTCCCACCGGAATTCCTTCCGCCTATATCGTTGAGCAGAATGTGCGGCTCGGTTTGTACCGGCGCATCTCGAATATTGAAGATTATGCGGAGTTGGATGCGCTGGCGAGCGAGTTCGAAGACCGCTTTGGCGGATTGCCCGAGCAATTAAAAAACCTTTTCTTCCAGATTCGAGTGAAGATCATGGCTGAAGATGCCGGGTTGGCATCTGTTTCCAACGAAGGCGACCAGATGGTTTTGCGCTATCCACCGTTGCCAGAAGGTGCCGCTGCCCGCAATCTGCCGAATGTTGGCTTTGGCAGCCGCCCTGGGAAAAACGCCTACTGGATGCCCTTCCACGAATCGGACCCGGATTGGCGCGACCGATTAACCGCGATCCTGATAACGCTTCAACGAACGTAATTATTTTTTGCTTATTGATTTCAAAAACACCCGCGAGTAATTTAGAAATTATGTTTTATTTTGACTGATTTTATGATAGAATACGAAACAAATCGATCGACATTTTTCCCACTCCGGTGGGGTTAAGCAACTGGAACGAGGTAAAGAGGGTCCAATGGAATTTCAACTCAATGCACCCTATCAACCCACCGGCGACCAGCCGGAAGCCATCCGGCTATTGGTCGACGGCGTACAGCAGGGGATGCGCCACCAGGTGCTGCTGGGTGCTACCGGTACTGGGAAGACTTTTACTATGGCGAACATCATCCAACAAATGCAGATGCCCGCGCTGGTGATGGCGCATAACAAAACCCTGGCAGCTCAACTGTATGCCGAATTCAAGGAATTCTTTCCGAACAACGCGGTTGAATACTTCGTCAGCTACTATGACTACTATCAGCCGGAAGCTTATGTCCCTCGTCACGATTTATACATAGAAAAAGAGACCGAGATTAACGAAGAGATCGACCGGTTGCGCCTGGCTGCTACCGCGGCGCTCATGTCGCGCCAGGATGTGATCATCGTCGCCTCCGTTTCGTGTATTTATGGTTTGGGCAATCCGGAAGCCTATGGCAAAGGCGTCATCAACCTGCAGAAGGGTACTGTGTTTCGCCGCAATGCGCTGCTGAGGCAGTTGGTCGAAACGCAATATCAGCGCAACGATATGGAATTGCGTCCCGGCACCTTCCGCGTACGCGGCGAGACCATGGAAATATTTCCCGCCTACATGGATAAAACCGCATACCGCCTGTCCTTCTTCGGTGACGAGTTGGAGCGTATCCAGTTGCTCAATCCGCTGACGGGTGAGCTGATGGAAGAGCCGGAAACCGCGCAGATTTTTCCGGCAAAACACTACATTACCATGGAAGACCGGCTGAAAACAGCGATAACTGATATCGAGAACGAATTGGAAACTCAGCTATCCACTTTTCGCAATGACGGTAAAATCCTGGAAGCCCAGCGGCTGGATCAGCGCGCCCGCTATGACCTGGAGATGCTCAAAGAGGTAGGCTATTGCTCCGGCATCGAAAACTATTCGCGCCACCTGGACCAGCGTCCTATTGGTTCGCCGCCCTGGACTTTGATGGATTATCTGCCGAGCAATTATTTATTGTTCCTGGACGAATCGCACATGACCGTGCCGCAGGTCCGCGGCATGTTCAACGGCGACCGCTCGCGCAAAAGCACCCTGGTTGAATACGGATTCCGGCTGCCATCAGCCATGGACAACCGCCCATTGACCTTTGCCGAATTCGAAGAGCATATGGGCTACACCATTTACACCTCTGCCACCCCGGCTGCCTACGAATTGGGCAAAGCCGAGCAGGTGGTCGAGCAGATCATCCGCCCGACGGGCTTGATCGACCCGGGCATCGATATCCGCCCGACCCGTGGTCAGGTGGATGACCTGGTGAAAGAGATCCGCAGCCGGACCGAAAATGGCGAACGGGTGCTGGTCACTACCCTTACTAAACGCATGGCTGAAGACCTGGCCGACTATTTGATGGAATTAGGCGTCAAAGTTCATTACCTCCATTCCGAAGTCGAAACCCTGGAACGGATTGGCATCCTGCGCGACCTGCGGATGGGCATCTTCGATGTGGTCGTCGGTATTAACCTGCTGCGGGAAGGGCTGGATTTGCCTGAAGTCTCACTGGTTGCAATCCTCGACGCGGATAAAGAAGGCTTCTTGCGTTCAGGAACCGCCTTGATCCAGACCATCGGGCGCGCCGCCCGTCACATCCATGGCCAGGTGATCATGTATGCCGACCGCATAACCGACTCGATGAAATTCGCCATCGACGAAACCAACCGCCGCCGCACCAAACAGGATAACTACAATAAGGAACACGGCATCGAACCGGTCAGTATCTTCAAGGCTATCCATGACTTGACCGACCGCCTGAGTGTTCCGGCTCCGGGTGTGGCAGAAACGCGCGCCGGCTATTCGGCGGATGGCAAAAAGGAATTCGTCCCCATCCCGCCCAACGAGTTGAAGCGCATTATTAACGAAATGGAAAAGGAAATGAAACAGGCAGCCAAAGACCTGGAATTTGAAAAGGCTGCGATGTTACGCGATCAGATTTTCGAAATGCGGATGATGCTGGCGGAGCAGAGTGATATGCCGGGCTGGCAAAAAGCCAAATTACTTTCAGGTGAAATTAATTAGGTCGCAACTTACGCAGAACGTTCGATCGCGAAGCGGTCGAACTCGCCGGAAGCATCGCTCCACTCGCGATTCACCTGAATCACGTGAGACGAGCGGGGACCGGCTTCGAGCAGCATAAGCAGCCTTTCCAATTCAGGTTTCGGTCCCTCCGCCAAAACTTCGACCTCGCCCAGGTAGGTATTCCGCACCCAGCCAGTTAATTTGAGGTTGGCGGCGTATTGCTGCACGAAAACCCGGAATCCAACCCCCTGAACATGTCCCTGAATGGTAGCATGTAAGCGCTGCTCCGGCGCAATATCCATCATCGAACCTCGCGCGTGGGCTGCGTTTTCCGGCGGGCGGGAATGAGCGTCAGGCTGACCGGGACCAGCACCAATCCGGCTAACAAAATATATGGCCACAATTGTTTCCAGGCAGCCGACGCGGGGCTGCGGCCCAGCATTTCCTGCTGCCAGCGGGTTTCGAGTTGGGTAAGGCTGGAACCGAAAGCTGCCTGAACCCCGACCTCGCAATTTAATCCGTCCGCATACAAATTCAGCAAGGTCAGTGTATCCCTGCTGCCGAAATTATCATTGAGGAAGCGCACAAATGAACTTGATTGCGCATAGGCAAGGACTGCGCCGGAGAGATCGCGTGGGAAATCCTGGCAGAGAACGCTCATTGGCAGCAGTGAATCTTCATCAATTGCTTTTTCCAATACGCGCTGGTATTCCGGGTTGGGGTAGAGCTCTGCCGAGGAAGCCAATCCCTCCAACAGCCACACCGGAATTTGGTTGTAGGCTGTGCCGGCGACCTGGTATTCCAGAATGTGCATGATCTCATGTGGAAGCTGGCGTTCCATTTCAGCGCGGGCATCCGGTCCTGGGGCAACAGAGATCATGACCAGCCCGAGGTCCGGGTTGGTATGCCCGGCTGCCCAGGGTGATTCAGTTAGTTGAGCTGCGGACTGCATATCCTGGGAGCTCGGATAGACCATGATTCGAATCGGAGACGGGACCTTGACCGCTAAAATCCCCTGAGCTGCTGCCAGCCCGTCTGCGGCGGCATTCTGAAGTTCGGTGCCAAAATCTAGACCCCCGCTCGACCAGGCCAATGAATAAGCATCGGATTCGAGGTGCTGCCAATCAAAACGGTTATCTTCATAGACAAATGAGTACACCGCGCTTGAGTTTGGTTGCCCATCTGCGGTTTTGACCTCAAACCAGTATTCAACCGGTGTGAAAGCGCGCAGGGGTTTTTTGCTCAGGTCGTAAATCAATTCGACTTTTCCGGTTTTACCCGGCGTCAATTGAAACGATTGCGTGTCTTCTGACTGGGGTTTTAGGAACAAAACCGCTTCGGTAACTGGTAATGGACTCTTGATCGAACCGCTGATCGTCAATTCTTCGCCGAAAATAAATTCGTGGCGAACATTCACAAACTCCACCACCTTTTGCTGGCGCGGCTGAAATGCCATGGTGAATAAGCTGAAAAGGAAGAGGGTGAGAACAGCTGCGCGGCGCAAGGTTGGCTTATCCTTTGACGATGTTACGATTCGGTCTCGTCGTCGTCCTCATCGTCTGGCTCGCGGTCATCTTCGTCCTCGTCCTCTTCGTCCATGTTTTCTTCCCAGGCATCGGCTTCGGTGCTGGCCATTAACGAATCTTCGCTATCTGGCTCATAATCGATCATGCCGAACTTATTGAATCCTTCGGTAAATTCCAGATTCTCCAAAGCCTCGTCCAAAATGTCGAGTTCCTCTTCATCCTCAGACTCTTCTAACAGTCTTTCGAATGTATCTCGTACTTTTTCGCCGCCAATTTTGGACAGTGACCAAATTGCAGCCATACGAATTTCGGAACCCTCCGGCTGCGTTCTTATCAGTTTGAGCAATGGACGCCGTGCCCCAGCAGATTCCAATTCGCCGGCAGCCCGAACGGCTTCCAGCAGGACTTCCTCGTTATCGGCATCCAACATCTCCATTACGGATGGTATCCAGGTGGAATTGGCAGATCGTCCCATGGCGAATAGAGCGCTGACGAGCCATTCGAGGTCATTATTGTTGTAGGCTGCCACGATCAGCGGTTTGACCTCCGAACGGCTGGAAAAACCCATCGCTTCCAGAGCACGCCGGCGCACCAGTTTCGGCTCGGTTGTACTGGTAGTTAATCCCAGCAGCTTGTCCTCGATGTGGTGCAGGCTTGTTTCAGGTATTTCTTCCAGTTCGCCAAGGTAAATGAATTGCCCCAATGCCGTAGCTGCCGCGGCGCGTACCTTTTCGACAGGATCGTTATCCACCATTTGCATCATCTTTTGGATGAGCGAGGAATCTTCACTTTCCCACAACAGCCGCAAAGCAACTTCACGAGCCCGCGGGTCAGGGTCGTCGAGCGCAAATCTTGCTAAATCGTCGAAGGAAACCAGCGTATCCGATTCAGCCAGGATTTCCAGATCTTCCAACAGAGCGGTCCGCCTGTCCGGGTTTACGTCCGGCCAGATTTTTTCCAATTTTTCCAGGTCAGGAATTGAAATATCGGAGAATCGGTGCCAGTGAACTGCCGGAAATGGGTGTTCATTATCCAGGAGAGCAGAAATTACCTTATCGAACGATACCGATTGTTGTACGCTGTCTTCCATCGATCCTCAGATTACGGGAGTTGAATTGGGTTAAAAATATCCTGGGCAGTAATGTAAAACATCAGTAAGATTAATGCCACGAACCCAATCATATGGACAAGATTTTCATATTTGGGTGGAATTCTTTTGCGGAATAATAGTTCTGGAATGATGAAGATAATTCGACCGCCGTCAACTGCTGGGATCGGGAACAGGTTCGTCAGCCCAATCGCCACGGTGATCACCGCCATCAACCGCAAGGTGAATGTGGTGGCGAACGGGTCGCCCGAGCCGGCATTCTGTTGGTCCATATCCCGCGCCTGGCTGAACATGGTGTAAATTCCTACCGGACCGACCACACGGGATTGTTCCTTAGGTATTTCGTTGCGAATTAACCGGCCTGGCATTTCGAAAATCTCGCGTGCCTGCGCATATGTTGCCTGGAAGGATAAGGGCACGGTATTTACCCAGCTGGTTTTAACCAACGGGTTGGTCATGGCGATGCCAAGCGATCCCTCATTTGGCGGAGGATTCACACGCGGTGTGGCACGGGTGACAACCGTTTCGCCATCTCTCAACACAACGATTTCAATTTCCGAGCCTTTATTGGCCTGGATCAAGGCTGAGAGTTCATCGGTGGATTCTACAGGCAATTGATTGACGCTTACAACGATGTCGCCAGGCAGTAGTCCGGCTGTTTCAGCTGGTGAAGCTTCAGAAACCGCCGAAATGAGGACTTTGTTATAGTCTGGTACGCCAACCTGGTTAAAAATTAATGAAAATAGCACTACACCTGTCGCCAGGTTCATCAACGGACCGCCCAACAGTACAGCGATACGTACCCACGGTTTGGCATTACCGAAGCCGCCTTCTACGTTAGGGTCATTTTCACCTGATAGGCGCACGAAGGCACCGAACGGAATCCAGTTTAAACTGAACTCCGTCTCCTGGAATTTAAATAACTTGACCAGCCTCGGTGGGAAGCCAAAACCAAACTCTTCCACCTTGATTTTGAACAATTTTGCCACCAGGTAATGGCCGAGTTCGTGCAAGAACATCATCGCGCCAAAAAACAGGATGAATAACAATAAGTTGGTGAAATTCACAAAAACCTCGCTCCATTTCGCGCCAATCGATTTACGATCGGTGCCGGGCAGGAAATCCCTCATAGAAGGTGTTCTAAAAGTTCGATCCTGAGATATCTGGATCGACTATTCGATTATATCGCCTTTGGTTGCCTTTGGCGAACCGCTGCCGAGATCCACAGGTGGGATTAATCTTCAGAGGTCAGATGCGCACCACCGCCAACCGTAGAAGCCAGCACGTTTAAAACTTCGGGAACATCGCTGAGCCTTTTCTGCACTTCGCCTGCGCTGGAGGTTGTACAAATAACATGCACGTTCGGACCCGCATCGAGGGTATAGCAGGCTTCGATCCCAGCTTTGCGCCATTCCGGTATCGCTTTCATGATGGTAATGGAAGCCGGTTCCCAGTAAAACAGCGGAGGATTGGAAGTCATCATGACCGCATGCATCAGGTTGGAATCCAATTCGACGACTCCAGCCAGGGCGTCGAAGTCGCGGTTGAGCACTGCCTGCCGGCAGCGATCAAGGCGATCTTTGGTTCCTTCAATTCGCGCCGGTTGCAATACGCTGGTATCGGCAAGGACATGCCCCTCGGTAGAGCCGGTCAACTTATGTGTTTCTTTGAGAATCGCGATGCAATCCACCAATTGCCAATGATCACTACCAGCCAATGAAACCGCATAAGAATCGGCATCTTTGCTACCTGGCAGCCATTCGACAAACCCCGCAGGAATCGACCGGCAGGCTGAACCGGAACCGCGGCGCGCCAGTGCCGAGAGTTGCTGCTCA
>DATBWK010000205.1:0-3754 GCA_036514835.1 Bellilinea sp. | reverse complement strand
TGACCTGATGTACCTGACGTACACCGAGATGGCGGATTTCGCCAATCAGGACGATTCAACCGCCTGGCGCGAGCTGATCGCCAGCCGCCGCCGCGCCGCCGAGCTGGAAAAGCATCGCCGACAGATTCCGCGTCTGCTGCTCAGCGATGGGCGCGCTTTCTACGAAGGCATTCAAGCCGCCGAGGGATCGACTGCCATTGCTGGCAGTCCGGTTTCACCTGGCAGCGTCGAAGGCAGTGTGAGGGTGGTGCTCAACCCGCACCATGCCGACCTGCAGCCCGGCGAGATCATGGTCTGCCCCGGCACCGACCCCTCCTGGACGCCCCTGTTCCTGACCGCCAGGGGATTGATTATGGAAGTCGGCGGCATGATGACCCATGGAGCGGTGGTAGCCCGCGAGTACGGCATTCCCGCCGTGGTCGGCGTGGACCGCGCCACAGAGCGGCTATCCACCGGTATGCGCATCCGTCTGGACGGCTCGAGCGGCCAGATTGTTATTTTGGAGTAAGGCATCGTTGTCATCCTGAGCGAGCGGTCTTTGCGAAGCGAAGGATCTCTCCTGAGTCAGTCCGAGATGTTTCAGGCAAAAACCAAGCCCTCAATCACAGATTGCCCTGTGGGCAACATGACAGACAATAAAAGGCGAGCAGCCCGCGAAACACAGACATTGTCATCCTGAGCGAGCGGTCTCTGCGAAGCGAAGGATCTCTCCTGAGTCAGTCCGAGATGTTTCGGGCAAAAGCCACGCCCTCTATCACAGATTGCCCTGTGGGCAACATGACAGAAAACCAAAACCTCTCCCCGTTTCGGGGAGAGGTTAGGTGAGGGGTCCGATATTTGTCGATTACTTCACCGTAAAGGTCCCAGAGACTGCCTCGACGACTTTGATCAGGTCGGTGGTCAGCACACGCACCTGCCACTTCTCACCAGCTTTGGCGCTGGTCGGCAGCGTGACCTCGATCCTCAGGTAACCCAGGGTATCGGTCTTGCCGTCCACTACCACAACCGTGCTGGTGCCCTGCAGTTCCAGGCGTACATCCACGTTTTGGCTGGCGGGGAAGCCGTCAACAACCACCACAATCTTGCTGCCCGCGGTTCCGGTGTAGGGGATCAGCGCGACCGCGGCTCCTGCCTGATTGGCGGGGATGGTCAGTACCTGCCCGGGGATGATCACGTTAGGGTTGGTGATCTTCGGGTTGGCCGCGATGATGGCTGCCACGGTGGTGTTGAAGCGGTTCGAAATCTTGAGTAAGGTATCGCCGCTAACCACCGTATAGGTATTTTTGTCCACGGTTACCGTGCCAACTGTGAAAGTATTGGAGGTGGCGAATTCAGCCGTGGCAGCGGTTTGCCGCACCACGAAGAGGTAGACTTTGCCGCTTTGAGCCGTGGAAGGGACCGTCACTTTCTGCAGTACTGCACCATGGCTATCTGTTGTCACCTTGCCGATCGATTCGCCCTCGGTGCCTGTCAACCCGAAGCGGATATCCACTTCACTGGAGGGCTTGAAGCCAGTGGCGCCCAGGGTGATTACATCACCCGCTTTACCGCTGACCGGTGTGATTCCGACGGTGCGAACCTGAGCCGCGCCGGCTGGCAGCTTGATCTGCTGGCCTTTTTCAATGCGGTTGGCATTGGTGATGGTCGGGTTGGCAGTCAGCAGGCTCGAAAGGGTCACTTTGAACAGAGCAGCGATGCCGCTAAGCGTGTCGCCCGGTTTGACGATGTAGACTGAGCCCGCTACTACGGAAGGCGTAGTGCCGCTGGGCAGCTTGAGTACCTGGCCGGGGTAAATGATATTCCAATTCGTGATGCCCGGGTTGACCGCCAGGATGGCGGAAGCAGTGGTACCGCATTTCTTGGCGATTGAATTCAGGTAATCACCCTTCACCACTGTATACGTGGTGCCGCAGGTGGTCTGAGCTGCAACGGGGTTGGTGGCGAATGTGCCAGCCAGTAAAACAACAATAAATAATGCGATCAGTGTGCGTTTCATGGCTCCTCCTTAAAGTGCGAGCCGGAACAAAAAGTGGTTTTTCAGGCAACAACTTGCCACAGAATAGACGATGAGGATAAAAAATAGTTCCAGTTTTTTTCGACCATTTTTATGAATGGTTTGATTATTGGTCCCTTCATTAACATGTCCCCAATAAATTTCGGAGACAAGAATGAATTCCTCTCATTTGCAGGGAGACGTAAGGCGAGGATCCTGCTTGCACGGACAAACTGACAGCTTACCCTGCAATTGAAAGTCTATTTCGGCAGGCGGGTTTCAAACTCGCCCTCCGATCAAAAATTATCATTGTTTTTCCCAAGGTCGCTTTTGTAACCTCGGCAGCCAGGGCGGCACCGATAGAATATATTGCTGCCACTGCTCCCCAAAAGCCGCCGCAAATGCTTTTTCTTCCCGCCTGGCACGCAACCTCAATCCTAGATACATCACAATGATGAATACCATTGTCCACGTGCGGTATAGGAGTGTCCCGCCCAGTCCAACCAAAAGAATTCCCAGGTACATTGGATGGCGCACAATCGCAAATGGCCCAGTGCTGATTAACACTTGGTCAGCGAAGAGGACCGCCCGCTGACTGGTGGAAACAAAATAATGACGGCCTAAAGTTAATCGGCCCCATATAATCAAGGCAATCCCGCATAATAATAGGGGAGTTCCAATCGCCAATCCAATGATTCGAGAATTTAGCGAAAAGTTAATAGGCAGCGGTTTCCAAATCCACCAACAGAATGCAGCAAAAACAGCCGAGCTCAATATATAAAATAGCGGCTTTATGCGTAAATCTGATCTTTGGTCTGTCTCCTCACCTCTCAATCGCTTGATCCCATCGAAAATTCCCACAAGAATGATACCGAAGGCGCAAAGTATCACCACCGCGGCCAACCGACCCACCCACAATTCAACCTGACTGAATGTTTCCATTTTTCCCCACCGGTATTAAAAGGACTTTGCAGATCCTTTCTTTGACAATAGCAGAAATCCTAAACCCACACAAGTGTGCGTGATTAATTTGCGATTCTTTGCTAAAATTATAAAAATAGTACACATTATTCTGCCACGACACGGAACCGAGGTGCGCATGATGGAAATGGAAGGGGAAATACAGCTGGTCGGTGAGTTGTTCCAGTCGCCGGATGTCAACGCCGCCCGGGAGTTCTTCCGCCAAAAATCGCGCGCCATGACCGATAAACGTATGAGCGTTCCCGAAGCCGTGGCAGCCTTCATCCACGACGGCGACTACATCGCCACCGGCGGTTTTGGCAGCGTGCGCTTCTCTTCCGCGGTGCTGCACGAAATCGTGCGTACCCGCAAGCGCAACCTGGGTTTTTCCGGGCATTCCACCACCCACGACTTTCAGATTCTAGCTGCCGGCAAGGTCATTGACCGCTGTGATATTGCCTACGTGGTCGGGCTGGAGCTGCGCGGACTGTCGCCCAACGGCCGGCGCTTCATGGAAAGCGGCGCCGTGCGCACCACCGAATGGAGCAACGCCGGGCTGGGTTGGCGTTACAAAGCTGCTGCCATGGGCGTGCCCTTCCTGCCGGCGCGGGTGATGCTCGGCAGCGACACGCTGCGCTACAGCGCCGGGCGACTGATCAACGACCCGTTCACCGGTCAAAAACTGCTGGCAGTACCGGCACTGTACCCGGATGTCGGTATCATCCACGTGCACCAGGCGGATATCTACGGCAACGCCCAGATCGACGGCATCAGCATCGTCGACCTCGACCTGGCCAAAGC
>DATBWK010000204.1:0-3387 GCA_036514835.1 Bellilinea sp. | reverse complement strand
CAGGCTGCCAGTCTGCGGCCCGAATTAATTCGCAGCGTGCGCAGCCTGGGTGCCGGACGCATAGCGCTGTTCCGTTATGTGTATTTGCCCGCCAGTATCCCCGGCATCTTGACCGCACTGCGCCAGTCAGTTGGCACGGCGGTGGCGGTACTGTACATCGCCGAATTGTTCGCCACTCAGAAGGGTCTGGGCTACTACATTTACTTAAATGGAAACACCCTATTCAATTACCCGGCCATGTATGCCGGCGTGGTTGCCATGAGCCTGCTGGGGCTGGGGCTGTATTTCGCGGTGGACTGGCTGGAGCGCAAGCTGTGCCCCTGGCTGTACGTCAACTGATCAGCGAACCAGGCGGCTGACCACCAGCCCGATGCTGTACAGCACGCCAAACAACAGCACCAGCTGACCGGTATCCGCCAGTGATTGATTCAATTCCCGCCCGCGTTTGACAGCGACCTGCCTGGTCAACATCCAGGCGCGCGGGGCAGAAAGCAATGCCAGCAGCGCCCAGGGGGTCACAGCCCGGGAGAACACCGAAAATCCCAGCGCGGCATAGGCCAGCAGGAGCAAGGTGTTGTATTCGCGCAGCGAACCGCGCTCGCCCAGCCGCACTGCCTGGGTACGCTTGCCCGAAATCCGGTCGCTCTCCAGGTCGCGCAGGTTGTTGACCACCAGGATGGCGCTGATCAATAAGCCAATTGAAATGGCGGCATACAACGCCCCGGCGCTGACCGTGAGCGTCTGCACAAAATAGGTGCCGCAGGTTGCCACCAGGCCGAAGAAGATAAAAACGAAGACTTCGCCCATCCCGTTGTAGCCCAGCGGGTAAGGCCCACCGGTGTAAGCCAGGGCTGCCATGATGGACAGAATGCCCATCAAAGCCACCGGCGTACCGGCAATCAGTACCAGGTAAACCCCGATCAGGGCTGCCAGCAAAAAGACGACTACGATGCCGCCCAGCACCTGCCGCGGCGTCAGCAGCCCGGATTGCGTCACGCGCAGCGGTCCCAGGCGGGCGCCGGCATCCGCGCCTTTTTTGAAGTCGAAATAATCATTGGCAATGTTAGCGCCGATCTGCAGCAGTAAAGCGCCAGCCAGCGCTGCCAGCGCCGGACCGAGGCGGAAGCTTCCGTCGGCAAAGGCTGCCGCTGAGCCGAGAAACACCGGGGCAGCCGCGGCGGGCAGGGTTTTGGGCCTCGAGGCGATCAGCCAGGTTTTCCAAAAACCGGGATGGACTTCTGGGGCATGTTCGAGGGTCATAATGGGATTTCCTGCGCGAATTATATTCGCTTTTCGTAGGTTGGGTTGAGCGAATCATTCAATAATGATGATCGGTCAATAAGTCAAGCGAAACCCAACAATCCAGAAAATGGTACTTGCGCACACAAACACCAAGTTTGTGAGCCATAATAGTTTGCGGTTTAACTTTGCGGTAAAATTGCCGTACATTTGTTAAGAACCATAGGAATTAATTCAAGGAAATTATTGTATGCTTCGTGTTTTAAAATTATCGGTATTGACGCTAACCCTGGCGCTGGCATTTGCCTTATTGAGTGTGACGCCAGCTCAAGCCCAAACCTCCACCTCTTTCGCCGGTCAACCGCTTTGCCTGCCTGAGGCCTATCTCTACGACCCGGTTGACTGCCTGGTGCAGGGTCCGGCGGCGCAACTAACCGAAATGGCCAAAATCGGGCTGAGCGTACCACTGCGCCCGCTGCCGGCGGTCAAACCCGACCCTGGCTTGAATACCAGCCCGGTGTCCATTGCCCGCATCAACCTGGAAAAAACAGAATCGGCTCCGCTGTATGCCACCTTCGATGACGCCACACAGCAAGTCAATTCCGTGCGCTCCATCGCACCCGGCGCGCTGCGCTATGTTTCCTTCATCAACATCGACTATTACAATAACAAGCCCTATGTGCAGCTGCGCAGCGGTGAATGGCTGCGCGCCTCGCCAGTGGCGATCAAAGACTTCCAGGGACTGGAATTTAGCCGTACCCCGCGCAATTCCTTCGGCTGGATTGTGGATGCCGCTGAAGTGCGGGCTGCTCCCACTTATTCAGCTGCACTGTTGGAAAAAGTTCTCCTGCGCGAGGACGTCGTGCAAATCTATGCCGTTCAGCCAGCGGATAAAACCGACTGGTATATGATCGGTCCGGGGCAGTGGGTGGAACGCCGTTTCATCCGCCAGGTACGCATTAACACCACGGCACCTGAAGGCGTTACCAATGGGCGCTGGATCGAAGTCAATCTGTACGACCAGACGGTATCGGTCTATGAGAATAATCAGCTGGTATTTGCCACCCTGGTGGCAACCGGCATCGATCCATTTTTTACCCGGCCAGGATTATTCCAAATCTATATCAAAAAAGCCACCGAAACTATGTCCGGGGCCTTCGAAACTGACCGTTCCGACTATTACTACCTGGAGGACGTGCCCTGGACCATGTATTTTGACCAGGCGCGCGCCTTACACGGCGCTTACTGGCGCGCCTGGTTCGGTTATGAACAATCGCACGGCTGCGTCAACTTCTCGCTGGGCGACTCGAACTGGCTGTTCCAATGGGCGCAGGAAGGTGACTGGGTATACGTCTGGGATCCTTCCGGGCTCACCCCCACCGACCCCAGTTATTACGGCGCCGGCGGGGCATAGAAAATAAAAATCAAAGCGCAAATATCCCATTCATTGCGCCCGGACGGAGCGATTCGTATGATGTAGCGCAAATTTTCAATTTGCGTACGCGAAATATAATTTCGCGCTACATGTATCGTTGCGAATAAACTGATCCACCTATCGGTCAATCATCGAAAGAGAATAAACGGTTTATACCGCCGTCTGGTTGTGCCTTTTGGCGCGGCGGTAGAGCAGCCAGATCACCCAGGCGGTGATCAACACGAGCAGGCAGGCGATAAAAACCGGCACCACCACTGCCAGAATGGACACCACCGTCGAGAGCAGGTCTTCCGCCATGCTGACCGGAACATTGCCGGCTCCGCCCGTGGTGACGGTCACTGCCGGACGCACCGCCAGGGTCTTGACGGCATTCACGCTGCCGGCTACCAACAACCCGAGACTCAGTGAAAGCACCGGGTGCACATCCGTCACCAGGTTGGCGCTGGCAGCGAAGACAATCGCGCCGGCTGCCGGACGCACAAACGATTGAACCAGGTCATTGACGTGGTTAACCGCCGGGAATTTGTCGGCAAAAAACTCGATGATGGACAGCACCACCAGCAGCCCGATGGTCCACCATGAGGTCAGCGCATCCCATGGCGACTGCAGCTTGAGCAGGTCGGTAAAGCGCGCCAATAACGCCACCACCAGCAGCGGAATATATGCGTTCAGACCGGCACTGGCTGAAAGCCCAAAAGCGGATAAAACCCCAA
>DATBWK010000203.1:0-5822 GCA_036514835.1 Bellilinea sp. | reverse complement strand
TCACCCGTCCTGTGAGGGCGGCGTTTCCAACGGCACGCACCTGCACCTCGCCAGGCGGTATAATGGAGAGTGGATACCTGCTGATGGATCCCTGCCTTTTGTATTGGACGGCTGGGTCTCCCGGGGGGCGGGAGCCGAATATAACGGAACATTGGAACTGAATGGAGCAACGGTTGAGGCGTGGGATCGGCTGGTACCCCAAAACCAAATATCACGGTAGAAAAGCCGGCATCACTGTCGTCTTTTTAACCTGGATGATGACGACGCTTGCCTGCGCGCAGGGGTATGTTTCGACCTACGATTTAACCGCCACGGCGCTTTTCTCCGGTGGAGCCGGCGGCGGCGATACACTGCCGCTGGACGAGACCCCAGGCGTCCCCACACCGGTGACCACACCGGAACCGGCGGTTTTGGCCACTACCCTGGCGGCACAGGACAATCCGCCTACCCTGGTGGTTGAAACGCCCGATCCAACGCCGTCAGATGCCACACCTTTGCCGCCCATCCTTTACTATACTCAGGCTGGTGATACACTGCCGGCGGTAGCGGTTCGTTTTGGCGTCACCCAGGAAGAGATCACCAGCAACGAAGTTTTCGATACTTCCGGATTTCTGCCGGCGGGAAAATTACTGATCATACCCAATCGACTCGAAGCTACCGGTCCAGCGGATGCTGTCCTGCCGGACAGTGAAGTGGTGTACTCACCTTCCGCACTGGATTTTGATATTGAAGCTTACGTGCAGGCTGCCGGCGGTTACATGGCTGGCTACCGCGAATATCTGGCAGACGGCTGGAATACCGGCGCTCGGGTAATCCAGAAAGTTGCCATCGAAAATTCGATCAATCCGCGGCTCTTGTTAGCCCTGGTGGAGTTCCAGGCGGGATGGGTTTACGGCCAACCGCAAAGTTTAGCTGTGACCGATTACCCGATGGGATTTATCAACAAAGATAAAAAAGGCTTGTACAAGCAGATGAGTTGGGCGGTACAGCAGCTTTCCATCGGCTATTACGGCTGGCGGCAAGGGCTGTACACCAATATCGCTTTCAATAATGACACCTCGCTGCGTCTGGCTCCTACGATCAACGCGGGCACTGCTGCTATCGAATTCCTGTTCTCGCGCCAATATCACCCGGATGTATGGAACGGGGTGATTTTTGGCAACGAGAGTTTCGCGGTATTATACGATCGAATGTATGGAAATCCCTGGCTGCGTGCCCAAACGGTTGAGCCGCTGCTGCCCGTCAATTTGACTCAACCGGATTTACACCTGCCATTCCTGCCGGCGCGGGTGTGGAGTTACACGGGTGGTCCGCACGGCGCCTGGGGTGCTGATGGCGCCTGGGCTGCCCTCGATTTTGCTCCATCTGCCACTGAATCCGGCTGCGTCAAGTCTGATGACTGGGTCACGGCTTCCGCCACTGGCCTGGTTGTGCGCTCTGCCAACGGTGTGGTGGTAATCGATCTGGATGGCGACGGCTACGAACAGACCGGATGGGCTTTGCTTTATCTGCATATTCGCAGCGAGGGTCGCATTCCTTTGGGGGCCTGGGTCGAGCAGGGTCAAATGATCGGTCACCCGTCCTGCGAAGGCGGAGTGGCTACCGGTACACATGTGCATTTTGCGCGCAAATATAATGGTGAATGGGTGCTGGCTGGCGGTCCGATGCCATTTAATTTGGACGGTTGGATTGCCCAGGCCGGTGAAAAACCTTATGCAGGGAAATTGGTAAAAGACGGTGATGTGGTCGAGGCTTGCACTTGCGGCTCCGCTGAGACTCGCATTTTCCGACCGAGAGACGGCAATTAACGAATGAATAAACCCAAACTCTACAGATTGGCGCGAACCGCGGGGTTAGTGCTGATTTTGCTTTCAACCGCCTGTCAGCCGTTCCTCATTACGCCGGTCCCTGACCCGATCGTTGAGGAGGTTCCGGCACTGCCTACGCCAGAAGGTCCAGTTCCCACTCCTTTGCCGGCGCGCGAACCATTTGAACCGGGCACCCTGGTGGAGTACATTGCCCAAACTGGCGACTCGCTCACGGCTCTTGCCTTTCGTTTCAACACCACTGAAAGCGAAATTCGCAAAGCCAACCCGGTTATACCCGACGACGCCACCACCATGCCGCCGGGCTTTCCCATGCAAATTCCCATCTATTATCGGCCGTTGTGGGGCACGCCATACCAGATCTTGCCGGACAGCCTGTTCGTCAATGGCCCGGCGCAGCGTGATTTTGATGCCGTGGCTTTCGTGGACGCCCAGCCTGGCTGGTTGAAGAGTTACAGTGTCTCTCTGGCGACCGGAAATCTGCGCGGCGGTGAAATTGTCAACCATGTGACCGCTAATTACAGCATCAGCCCGCGCTTATTCCTCGCCATGCTGGAATACCAACTGGGAGCTTTGACCAACCCCGAGGTACCCGAGAGTATCGAACGTTATTCGCTGGGGTACCGTCACCCGCAGTATCCTGGTCTGCTGCGTCAGCTTACCTGGGCAGCCAATACCTTGAATAACGCCTACTACAGTTGGCGGACCGGTCATCTGGATACCTTCGACCACCTCGACGGGCGCACCGAGCGTCCGGATCCCTGGCAAAACGCAGCCACGGTAGCCTTGCAGTATTACTATTCCAAACTGTTCCCCGATGACGCCTACAACTATGCTGTCAGCGGCAGCGGGTTGAAGCAAACCTACCAGAATTTGTTCGGGGACCCCTGGGTGAACGTGACCGCTCACATCGAAGGCAGCTTGCGCCAACCTGTGCTCACCCTGCCTTTTGCTGCCGGCCGCTCGTGGGCATTTACCGGCGGTCCGCACACCGGCT
This sequence comes from Bellilinea sp., assembly GCA_036514835.1. Lineage (GTDB taxonomy): Bacteria > Chloroflexota > Anaerolineae > Anaerolineales > Anaerolineaceae > Bellilinea. Next base: position 2,999 of record DATBWK010000203.1, on the reverse strand, counting down.
GGGGCGAGGGCGAGCCTTACTCGGCATTGGATTTTGCCCCGCCTTCCGTGGTCGGCGGCTGTTCCAAAGCGGAAGACCCGGCGACCGCGGTTGCCAATGGCGTGATCTCCAGCATTGGAGATGCCCAGGCTATGCTCGATCTGGATGGCGACGGCGATGAGCGCACCGGTTGGGTGTTGTTGTATCTCCATTTAGCCAATGATTCGCTGCCTGCCGTGGGTGCTGTGATGCAGTTGGGAGACCCGATCGGCATGCCCTCCTGCGAAGGCGGGCGCGCAACCGGATCGCATGTCCACATCGCCCGAAAATACAACGGCGAATGGATCCCGGCTGAAGGTGTGCTAGCTTTCAACCTGGATGGCTGGATAGCCAAAAATGGTGAATCCGCTTACGAAGGCACCCTGACAAAATTAGGCCGCTCGATTCGGGCTTGCGTGTGTTCGGATGCCAACAGCCAACTGCGGGCTAACGCACCACAGTAATAAGAAAACGAGTCTGCTGCTGGCAGACTCGTAGGTAAAAATTAAAATAAAGAGATCAGGCTGTTTCCGGCTCTTTGATCACGATTTTGCGTTTGAATTCAACATTGCCTTTGAGTGTGTTGATGACCGAGCAATATTTCTCTTCGGAGAGTTCCACAGCCCGTTCCACCGCCTGAGGATCGATATTTCGGCCGGTGACGATATACTCGATGGTCATCGCTAAGAATTTTCGCGGGTGATCCATCGCCCTGTCAGCGGAAATAACGACCTCGAGCCCAGTCACATCCTGGCGTTTTTTCTGCAGTATGGAAATGACATCCATAGCAGTGCAGCCGCCAACCGACATGGCGAACAGTTCCGTCGGGCGGACCGCCGAGTTATCCCCGCCGGATTCCTTCTTGGTATCCATTTTTACAGCGAAACCAGAATCAGCGACTCCGGTGAATTTTAGATTTTCATTCCAGGTTACAGATGCTTTCAATTTTCCTCCTCAAAATGGTCATTGTTGAATGGTGTGATGGGCGGCGTTTTCTGACATTCTTAAGTTTTTTTCACCAGGTAATCGTCCAGGTGCAGCCGGTGATACAACCGCGACTTGATATCATCGGGCAGAGGGTGGTTAAGCTCCGGCTTCCGGTATAAGTCAATGGTCTTGTGCATGGTGTTGAAAACTATTGAGCAGTTTTCACACTCGCTCATGTGTTGTTCGAGCTCGGCACACAGCTCGGGCGGTAGTTCCCCATCCAGATATTCCGATATGGAGGATGCCAATCCCTGGCATTTACATTTTTCTGTCATTCGGATGATTTCTCCACAAACCGTTCCCCATAATAGACCGATAATTCGTTCCGCAACCGCAATCGAGCGCGCAACAGTCGGGTTTTTACCGCTGTTTCCGACAATTTCAAAAGTTCCGCGGTTTCTTTAATCGAAAGACCTTCCATATCACGCAACATAAACACAATCCTGAGCGTATCCGGCAGCGTATCGACCGCAGCCTCCAACCTCTGCCGCGACTCGGCTGAGAGCAACTCATCCTCTGGCAGGCCGACCCAATCGGTCAACACCATGCCAGGCTGCTCATCGTCCTCATCGGCTTCTTCTTCCACCGGCACCAAACTGAAGCGCCGTTTTCGCAGCAGCATCAAAGCTTCATTGACCGCGATACGGTACAACCAGGTGGAAAGGCTGGAACGGCCTTCGAATTCCGGCAGGGCGCGCATGGCTTTGATGTAGCTTTCCTGCAGCACATCTTCCGCATCCTGCGGGTCGCGAAGAATTTTCAACGCAAGATGGTAAATGTGATTGGAGGTCGCATCCACCAGGCGAGCAAATTCTGTCCGGTCGCCAGCTTTTAACGCAGCCAGTGAAATAGCCGAATTATTAAGGGTCTCTTCACTCATTTAGATGACCTGGATGTAAAAAAGATACCCGATTATTGTTATGAAAGCGCCCAGGTAGGCAGGACATCCAGGTTGAGTGGATCCCGCTGGCCGAATGCATAGTGATAATATCCAGCTGCCGCGATCATAGCGGCATTATCGGTGCAGAGGAAGATGGATGGGATTTGCACCGGAAATTCCTTTTGAGCCATGAAGGCGTCGCGTAGCGCCGTGTTGGCAGAGACGCCGCCTGCTACCAGTACTTCTTTGGCGCGGTATACCTTGGCGGCGTGCAGAGTCTTGCTGACCAGCACATCCACCACCGCTGCCTGGAAACTGGCAGCCAGGTCTGCGACGGGCAGTGGTTGAGAGCGGCTTTCCAGGTCCCTCACCGTGCGGAGCACCGCGGTTTTCAATCCGCTGAATGAGAAATTCCAGGTACCTTCCAAACGGGAACGCGGGAAGTTGAACGCCTCCGGATTGCCATCGCGGGCGGCTTTTTGGATGGATGGCCCGCCCGGATAAGGCAGCCCGATCAGCCGCGCGACTTTGTCGAAGGCTTCGCCAGAGGCATCATCGAGCGTGCCGCCCAGACGTTTATATTCAAGGTGCGAGGTCATCAAATTCAACTCGGTATGCCCGCCGGAAACGAGCAGCGCCAATAGCGGGAATTCCGGTTCTGACGGCGGATTAGGCGTATCATGCTGGTAAACCCAGGCCGAGTAGATATGCCCTTCAAGATGGTTGACGCCGATCAGCGGCAAATTGGCAGATAATGCCAACCCTTTGGCCATATTCATGCCTATTACCAGCGATCCCGGCAGTCCAGGTCCGCGGGTGACGGCGATGGCGTCGATATCGCTCAGTCCGACGTGTGCCCGTTGGAGTGCCTCATCCACAATGGCATAAATGGTGCGGATGTGCTGGCGCGAGGCGACTTCCGGAAATACTCCGCCGTACTGGGTGTGAATGTCAATTTGCGAGGCGACCACATTGGAGAGCAGTGCGCGGCCATTTTCGATCACCGCCGCGGCGGTCTCGTCACAGGAAGATTCGATACCCAGAATCCGAGCAGGGGGAAGGTCAATGATGGGGCGTTCCATGCGAATAATTGTATCCTACATATCGCAAGAAG
>DATBWK010000202.1:0-5179 GCA_036514835.1 Bellilinea sp. | reverse complement strand
CGCCCGGACCATTGATCACCATCTACGATCATATTTCCGCGCAAGAAGACCTTGTCAATACCGCCGGTCAATTGCCACCCTTCGTAAAGGTTGTAATCGGTGCGCTGGTGCGAATGCGCAACGCCGTATTTGACCTGTTTGCTGGGATCAAGAATGAGAATATCGGCATCGGCGCCGGGAGTCAGACTGCCCTTTTGCGGGTACATGCCAAAGATCTTGGCCGGGTTGGTGCTGGTCAGTTCAACGAATTTGTTAGGCGTGATTTTTCCGCTTGCGACAGCAGTACTCCAAAAAACCTGCATCCGATCGCCGACGCCGGGCAATCCGTTGGGGATTTTGGTGAAATCTCCTTTGCCGAGTTCCTTACCCGGGATGGCAATCGATTTTCCTTCATACAATATAGGTTTCGTTCCATCATAGAAAAAGGCGCAGTGATCAGTTGCCAGCACCTGAATGGTTCCGTCCTGCAGTCCTTCCCACAGGCGCAGTTGATCTGTCTCGCTGCGCACGGGCGGAGAACAGACGAATTTGGCACCGTCCGGCTGCGACAGGTTGTCCTCGCTGAAGAAGAGGTACTGCGGGCAGGTTTCACCCATCACCGGCAGCCCGTGCTCGCGAGCATAAGACAACATGTCCACCTCGCCGGCAACATTCATGTGGACGATGTAAAGGGGCGCTTCGCTCTCCGCCGCCAGCGATGCGGAACGCAGCACTGCTTCCACTGCCCCCCAGGCTGGCCGGGTGCGGGCATGCCAGACGGGTTCGAGATGCTGCTGAGCCAGGGCTTCAGCGACCAGTAATTCAATCACGTCGCCGTTTTCGGCATGCACCAGTGTCAAAAGACCATGTTTCTTGGCTATGCGCATGACACGCAGGATCTGGTCATCCGCCAGACGCATACGGTTGTTGTAAGCGGTGAAAACTTTAAGACTGGTGATGCCCTGGCCGACCAGACCCGGAATTTCAGCCTCGACCTGGGCATCCAGGCGGCTGATGTTCATATGGAACCCAAAATCGACCGCGGCTTTGGGGTCGGCTTTAGCATGCCAGGCGTCGATATTGGCTTGCAGCGGCGCCAAGTCTTGTGGAATGAAATCGATCACGGTGGTCGTACCGCCGAATGCGGCAGCTTTATGACCGGTGTAATGATCGTCTGAGGAAACGGTACCAAACATGCGCAGGTCGAAATGGGTGTGAACGTCCACCCCGCCGGGGAGGATAAATTTCCCGCTAGCGTCAATAACCTGGGCGCCAGGTGGAATGGTAAGGTGGGTGCCAATTTCCTTAATCTGTTCGCCTTCGACCAGAATGTCTGCCTGGTAGGTATCGGCGGCGGTGTGGATGGTTCCGGATTGAATCACAACAGACATGGGCACTCCTCAGGGTCAGCCATTAAAGTTAGAACTCTTCAAACATTGCTGGCGATTCGTGGATTTGATCCAGGCCGCCCAGCATCGCTAATATCAATGGATCGAGTAAGAATCGGTCTTCCGGAAGGTCGCTGGCGGATTCATCGCCGCTGCGCAATGCACGTTCTCGCAGCGATTGCCATAGTAGGCCACGTTCATCGTCGCGCACAACCAAGTCTTTGACGATGTCAGCCTGCAGCAGCAGCTCACCAGTGGTGTAGAGAAAAGTTATTCGACGCCATTGATCAGCCTGAATAGGATGCGGCAGCGGCTGCAATGGTCCCAACTGGATTTTGTAATATTCTTCTCCAGCCCGCGGGTGATCCGGTTCGTCACGAATTAGCTCGGCGCGGGTGGTCAACTCGTGACCGCGCACCGGGGCGATGGCATTGATGCGCCACCGTTCATTTTCGCCAAAGCCGGCAGTCTGGTAGAAAGCCAGGTAATCCACCGCCACAACTTTAGGCGCCGACTTGAACGGAATGCGATACCAGCCCAACAACCGGGCAATTTCCATATCACGCGGTTGGGTGACGACCACTACCAGCACCAGAGCGGTCGGGTCAAGCAATGCGGGCATCGTTCACCTCGAAGAAACCTGCCATGATGATCTAATTATAGCGTACCCCACGTGCAGCGATTGTGAATTTCGCGGTTCCGATCAACTCGCGGTTTTCGGTTAAAATAAGGGCTCACTTCCCGCATTTAGAGAATACAATCCATGACGCCCTTCCAGGCTGGCCCCAACTCCGCTCAACCTTCCCGCCAATCAAAGCGTCCGAACGCCGGGTTGATCATCATCGCCACGGGATTCCTGATTTTGGCACTCAGCCTGGTCGCCTATTTTCGGCCGAGCCAATCCAGCGGGATCCTTCCGCCGATATTAAATCAGGCGATGACTAATTTCCAATTAGCCGATCTGGACGGCAATTGGGTCAACTTGAGCGATTTTTCCGGGCAGGTAGTGTTGATCAACACCTGGGCGACCTGGTGCCCGCCGTGTCGGGCGGAAATGCCGGATTTGAATACATTTTACAACCAGTTTCATGATGATGGCTTTGTCATCCTGGCGATTAATGCCGGCGAAGCGCCTGCCACCGCAGCGGATTTCGCCCTTGAATACGGGCTGGATTTTACAGTTTTAGTTGATCCGGATTATAGGGTAATGGATGCCTTCAAGATCAATACGTATCCTACGTCGATCATCATTGACCGCAAAGGTGTGGTTCGCGATATTCGGGTGGGCATGCATTCCCCTGCGACGTTGGCAGCAGCGGTGCTGCCATTATTAAGTGAATAGAGGTTTTTGGAAACCTGATGTATCCATGTCATCCTGAGGGCTGTTTCTGCCATTAGGATCTCGAATACATCCAACGAGACCCTTCTATGGGTTCAACTCTACAAATAAAAAAAAATGGCGCGTCATTTACTGACGCGCCATTTTTTAATTATCAACTTTTCTAAGCGACGCCGACGCGCTCATTGAATTCGGTAATCAGCGCATCGATCTCGTCTGCCTGTCCGCGGAAGCCGGTCCAATAATCCGGGTCATACCACTGCGCCTGGATTTCCTCGTAGGTGCGCCCTTGCTGTTCGACCCAGGTGAAATACTTAAGGTTGTGAATGCGTTTACGATCGAATTCCGACAATTCGAGCAGGTTGTCGGTGCTCTCGCCATGCAGGTCGCGGCCAAAAGTCGCGGCGGCATCATAGGCTGTGAATTCGCCCATCTCCTGGCGGTATTCCTGGATGCGGCTGGAATACAGTTCCATCGAGTCGGTAAAGACCACAAAGATCACGTCATTCTCGCCCATGCCGTAATATTTGGCCATCTTGACGGCAGACAGCATGTTGGCAATACCCGAAAAGCCTAGCAGGTCCAATTGGCTTGCCACTGCCTCGGGGACGCCTTTGCTCACCAGGTAATCACGGCCCACCTTTTCATTGAACAGCCGGGCAATGTTGACCACAGCGTTGTCGTCAATGGCAACCACCATGTCGGATTCTTTGACATTATGCACCCACGGCACATGCTTGTCGCCGATACCTTCGATACGGTGCGAGCCAAAGCCATTTTGAAGCAACGTCGGGCATTGCAGCGCCTCGCTGGCAACGGTTTTGCTGCCGGGGAAGACGGATTTGACATATTCACCGCAGGCTATGGTGCCGGCGGACCCGGTCGTCAATGCAACGCCGCGGACAGTATCTTTCGGTCCGAGGATTTGTTTGGCAACCTCTTCGATGGCATGCCCGGTGACATTGTAATGCCACAAATAATTCCCAAATTCCTCGAACTGGTTGAATATCACCAGGTCCTGTCCCGAGCGCCGTAATTCCCAGCACTTGTCAAAGATTTCTTTAACGTTCGATTCGGATCCGGGGGTGGCAATGACCTCGCCGGCAATTTTTTCCAACCACTCAAAACGTTCGCGACTCATGCCCTCGGGTAAAATCGCAATGGACTGGCAGCCGAGCAAAGCCGAGTCGTAAGCACCGCCGCGGCAGTAGTTGCCAGTGGAAGGCCACACGGCCTTCTGGGTCGCCGGGTCGAATTGACCGGTCACCAGGCGCGGCACAAGGCAGCCGAAAGCTGCCCCAACTTTATGCGCCCCGGTTGGGAACCATTTTCCGACCAGCCCGATGATACGAGCCGGCGTGCCGGTCAGGCTGGAAGGCAGTTCAAAATAATTTACGCCGCCAAACCCCCCGCCGCGAGCTTTTGGCTCGTTATGCCATGAAATGCGGAACAAATTACGCGGATGCACGTCCCACAGCCCAATCGATGCCAGTTCCTCTTTGACCTTGGAAGGGATCAAGTCTGGATTGCGCATCTGGGCAAAGGTAGGGATGATAATCTTGCGTTCCTTCACCCGTTGAACGGCACGATCGCGGTGTTCGGGATAGATCGTCAGGTCAATTTTTGCCATTATGATTCATCTCCTGTAGTTTTTGATTCGTCCGAATGAAAATCTCGTGGTTCCTGGCTGACAATATATAACGGACGGCCTTTAACCTCATCGTAAATGCGGCCGATATATTCTCCGAGAATCCCCAATGAAATCAACTGCACCCCCCCTAAAAACAATACTGCCAACAGTGTGGAGGCCTGTCCAAAAAAGGCCTGGGATTGCAGAGCGCGCGCAATAGCCACAATTGGGATGGCTAAAATGGCCAACCCGGCAGTGATGAAACCGACATAGGTTGCCATTTGCAGCGGGAAATACGAAAAGCCGGTGACGGCGTTGAGCGCCAGCTTGAACATTTTCTTGAAGGGGTATTTGGTCTCTCCGCCAAAACGCGCCGCACGGTTATACGTGACGCCGACCTGGTTGAATCCCACCCAGGCAGACATGCCGCGTAAAAAGCGGTGATGCTCGCGCATTTTGTTCATCACGTCCACCACCTTGCGGTCCATCAGGCGGAAGTCGCCGGTATCCAGCGGAATTTTCACATCCGTGATGCTGTAAACGATGCGATAAAACAGCGATGCCGTGAATTTCTTGAACCAGGATTCGCCTTCACGTTCAGCCCGCACAGCATAGACCACCTGAGCACCTTCGCGCCATTTGGTGATCATATCAAGGATGACCTCGGGCGGGTCCTGCAAATCCGCATCGATGATGACCACGGCCTGCCCGCGCGAGTAATCCAGCCCGGCGGTAACCGCGATTTGATGACCAAAGTTGCGGGCAAACATCACCGGCCGGACGCGTTTGTCATTGGCAGCCAACTCGCGAATCATCTCCGGTGACTTATCGCGCGAACCGTCA
>DATBWK010000201.1:0-12890 GCA_036514835.1 Bellilinea sp. | reverse complement strand
GCGGCAGGCTGTGTGCCAACGATCGCAATGGCTCCCTGCTGGACCGCGGAAGTTATGTATTTGTGACCGTCGGTGCTGCCGCCGGTGAGTGCAACGAAGAGGTTGCCCGGCTTGACCTGGCGCGAATCAAGAGCGATGCCGTTTATAAGCAGATTTGGGATTTTAGTCGGTGCAATGGCGGTGACGGGGATTTGGGCAAAGATTTGAGCTAAGGTGTTTGCCATTCGTGGGGACCTTGGTTGGTAATATTATGCTCGGAATAACTGGGAGGTGCTTCGGCAGGCTCAGCAACCGCCCAACAAAAAGATGTTTGCTTCGCCCAGATTAATAACCCAAATGAAATTATAAATTAAAGCCCCCACTGCGGCGTCAAGTGGGGGCGGAGTCAATTTCGTAGAGAAGATCGGTTATTGCAACGCCTGGCGCAGCCCCTGTAGTTGACCGGCGACGGAGCCGTCAACCACACGGTCGCCAACCTTGACGACCAGCCCACCCAGGATAGTGGGGTCAACGCGGAAGGTCACCGAGGCACTGGTACCCAGCTTCTTGAGCACGTCGGACTTGACCGTGTCCTGCTCGGCGGTGGTCAAGGGGAGGGCTGAAGTGACTTCAGCGGCCGCGCCTTTGACTTGTTCGCCTTCCAGCACAACCACTTTACCGGAGCGTACGCCGGAGAAGAATTCGTCGAGCAGCACATGCTGACGCTTTTCATCCAGTGATTCGCCGATCAACTTCTGGGTGGCGGCGATGGACAATGCGGCAATTTGACCGCGGACATCACTCAACACGCGATCGCGTTCCTGCTGAACTTCAGCCAGAGCAACATCGCGGGCTTTAGCGGCTTCAGCGTCCGAGGCGGCACGTACTTCGCGAGCGGCAACTTCAGCCCGGGCAGTGGCTTCGCGTACGATCTCAGCCGCTTTGGCCTGGGCTTCACTGAGGATCTGATTCGACTCACGTTCCGCATTGGCGCGGGCTTCAGAAGCCACGCGGGCGTCTTCCAAACCCTGGGCGATGGTTTTGCGGCGTTTTTCCATCTGGCTGAGCAATGGTTTATAAACCCAGGCACGCAGCACCACAAACAAGATGCCAAAGCTGGCGATTTGAATCAGGATACTGCCTAAATTGATTCCAAGTTTTTCCAAGGGGAGGCTCCTTCCTTCTGTCCGTCTAAAGGACGAACAACATCAGGAACGCAACCACCAGACAGTAAATGGCGATGGCTTCTGAAAAGGCGATACCCAGAATCATGTTCGTGAGCAGGTTACCGTAGGCATCCGGGTTGCGGGCCATGCCCTGCAGCGCACCTTGCACGCTTAAGCCAATACCCACACCGCCGCCTAACGCACCGATCATTGCCAGACCGGCTCCAATAAATTTTGCTGCTAAAACGATGTCTCCAGACATGCTCGACGATCCTCCTTGATTAATCCTGGATAAGGTGACGTACTTTAAAAGAGCGATATTTACTGATTAGTGGTGTTCTTCTTCACCACCATGACCCTGGGTGGCCTGGGCCATAAACACCATGGTCAGCATACCAAACACGAAGGCCTGAATGAGGCCGATGAAAAACTCAAACATGGTAATCATGGATGGCACGAAAATGGGGATCATTGCGGAAATCAGCGCCATCAAAACGAAGCCGGCGAACATGTTTCCAAACAACCGGAAGGCAAACGAGAGGATTTTGGCGAACTCAGAAATGGTCTCGAGCAGGCCAACCAGGAAGTCCATGAAGCCAAAGAACGGCTTCTTGAACATGGTGGTGAAATTGAGGAATTTGCTAAAGTAGCGGGGACCTTGCGCGCGGATCCCGATAACCTGGGTCATGACGACCGAAATGAGTGCCAGCGCCACGGTGAAGTTAAGATCTGTTGAGAGGGCGCGCAGGAAAGGCGTCAGCACATAGCCTTCCCCTTCTACTTTATCCGGCAGCAGGGTATACCAGTTGCCGCCCAGGCCGGAAATGAGGTGACCTTCGCCTTCAGCGTGATGCATAACGCCGATGGTCTCGAAACCAGGCAGCAGCTTGACCATATTGGTTACCAGCACAACCAGCATGATGGTGGCGAACCAGGGGAAAATCTGTTTGGTCCATTTACCGGCTGCCGATTCAGTCAGGTTGTAGATGACTTCAATCAGCGATTCCATAGCTCCGGCAATGCCGCGGGGAATCAGATCGCCCTTTTTGACCGCCTGACGCACAGCCAAGGCCAGCAAGATGATGACCAAATCCACAATCAACAGAGTTGGAAAGGTATTGAGAAAAGGCACTTCACCTAGAGGTCCAAGGTTAAGGGTACCTTCGGTGATGCGCTCGGGGGCGACTTGAATGTGGGGTTGAACCGGGGTGGCAATATTAACGGCAATGATGCTAAAGATGATGAATCCCAGCACGATCCAGCGGTTAACGCCCCAGCGCCATTTACGAGTTGTCTCCAAGGTCTGCTTCCTCCGGTTGAGTGGTTTGTGCACGGCCATTTTTGGTCTTGATCTTGGATACGGCCAGGCGAACTACGTACAGCATAACAATGATTGAAACAGGGATACTCCCAAGAACCAGTCCTAAAGTCCACCAGGGCCTGGTTCCAAAGCGGGAGTCGAGCCATAACCCCAAGAATACGGCTCCCAGGATGATCACAAATGTTAAACAACCCACCTGAGCAGCGGCGCTGATTACGGTGGTGTTCAGAATCTTCTGCTTGTCTGAAGGTTCACCGGGTTTCAACTGGCTCATGATGGGTAAATTATATCAGATGCAAAATTCAGCGTCAATAAATCCGAATTGATGCGGCAACATTTTGCGCGAAGCTGTAGAAGGGCTGGAACCAGAAACCGAGCACCAGGATGCCAAGCACGCAAATGCCAAGGGCTAACTGCCAGGACAAATTGGCTTTGGGGAGTCTGGCAGAATCGGTTGGTTCGTTTACGTACACCGTTTTAAGAATCACCAAATAGTAGTAAAGACCGATGATGGCGTTGAAGATACCGACCAAGGCTAACCAGATCATGCCCTTGTCGATCGCCGAGCCAAACACCAGCAGCTTGCCGAAAAAGCCGGCAAACGGCGGAACGCCGCCCAAGGACAGCATAATGGCGATCATTGCCAGGCCCAGTGCTGGAGCGCGCCGGCTGAGACCGGCAAAAGCGGTCAGGTCGTCCGAGCCGGTGTTGTGCTCAACCCATGCGACGATGCCGAAGGCTGCCAGGTTGGTGACCAGGTAAGCCATAAGGTAGTAGGTGGAAGCCACCAGGCCAAATTCAGTGTCCACAGCCACGCCGATCAGCATATAGCCGGCTTGAGCGATGGAGGAATAGGCCAGCAGCCGTTTGAGTGATTTTTGCACCAGCGCCAGGTAGTTGCCAACCAACATGGAGGCGGTAGCCAAAACCGCGATCATAATCGACCACAGAGCGGATTGTTCCGGGAAGGCAACGGTCACCACGCGCATCAACGCGACAAAACCGGCAGCCTTGGAGGCGGTCGAAAGGAAGCCGGCGACCGGTGTTGGGGCACCCTGGTACACATCCGGCGCCCAAAAGTGAAACGGAACCGCGGAAACTTTGAAACTAAACCCGACCAACACCAGACCGATCACCGCGGCAATCAATATCGTCGGGATGCCGCCCGCCTGGAACGCTGCGCTCAGGTTGTAGAGCTGGGTGGTGCCGGTGAAACCATACAGCAGCGAAAAGCCGTATAGCAGAATAGCCGAGGACATGGCGCCGAAAAGCAGGTACTTGACGCCGGCTTCCACCGATTTCTGATCGCGCAGGACAAAGCCTGCCAGCGCGTATAGCGGAATGGAAGTGGTTTCGATTGCCAGAAACAACATAATCAGGTCAGCGGCTGAAGCCATCAGGCTCATACCCAGGGTGCTGACCAGTAACAGGGCGTAAAATTCGCCGCGCAGGCGCACGGATTCGGTCACCGCGGCGTACAGAGCGGTCAAAGCAGCGCCGGCAAGGAAGAGCATGCGGAAGACGAAGCCAGCCGAGTCAAAGCGCAGCATACCGCCCCACATCAGACCGCCTTCTACTGCTGGGCGGGCAAATAAGATTGCCAGCAGCATGATTACCGCCAGACCGGCAGCAGTCAACCAGCCCAGGTAACGGCGGGTTTCACCGCGCCAGAGCAGATCCACCACCAGCAGAATGGCAGCCAGAGCCACCAGACCGATTTCCGGCAGTATTGCCAGTACCATTGCTGAAGTAAATTCACCGGAGACCACTAAGCACCTCCCAGGATCGCGAGGATGGTTTTGACCCCGGATTCAACCATGGGGACCATCAGCGAGGGGAACACACCCAGTCCAATCATCACGACGGCGAGCCCTCCGATGACAATTTTGTCTTTGACGGTTACGTCGGTAACACCGGCAAGCTCTTCCGGGACCTCGCCGAAGAAGACACGACGGATGACCAGGAAAATGTAGCCCGCGGTGATGAGGATGCCGAGGATGGCAATGACCGCCACCACCGGTGCGGCGCGCCAGGCGCCCATGAATACCGGGAATTCAGCCACAAAGCCGGAGAAACCGGGCATGCCCATGGATACAAGGCCGCCTACGATGAAGCCAATGGCTGCCCAGGGCATCTTGCGCGCCAGGCCGCCGAGTTTGGGGATGTCGCGGGTGTGAGCCCGGTCATACACCATGCCGACGATGGAGAAGAAGAGAGCCGTCATCACTCCGTGCGAGAACATTTGCATGCCCGCGCCGATCAACCCCTCGCGGGAAAGGGTGGCAAAGCCAATCAGCACCAGACCCATGTGCGAAACGGATGAGAAGCCAATGACGTACTTGAAATCCGTTTGGATCAGGGCGATAAATGCGCCATAAACCACATTGACCGTTGCCAGGATCAAAATCAGCCAGGCCCACTGGCGGGCACCTTCCGGCAGCAGCATAATGCCAACGCGCAGCGCCGCAAAGGCACCGACCTTCATCTCAACACCAGCCAGCAGCATGGAAATGGCGGTAGGAGCGGCAACGTGACCATCCGGCGCCCAGGAATGGAACGGGAAGATACCGCCCAGGATGGCAAAGCCGAGGAAGACAAACGGGAACCATAAGCGCTGGAAGGCCATGGCGAACCCGGCATTTTCCAGAGCGAGCATATCGAATGTGCGCAAGCCGGAGCCGAAATACATCGCGAGCGCGCCGATCAGCGCCAGCATCGAGCCAATGAACAGATACAGCGTCAATTTCATGCCGCCGTACTCGCGGGTTTTGGGCGAACCCCAGGTGACGATCATCAGGTACTTGGGGAAGACCGCTAGTTCGAAGAAAAAGAACAACATGAATAAGTCCAGCGAGCAGAACACGCCCAGCACGCTGGCACCGAGGAACATCAGGAAGGAGAAAAACTCGCGCGGGCGGTCATGCACATTCCAGGAGACCAGCACGCCCGAGACGATCACCAGGCCGGAAAGAAACACCAGCGGCAGGCTGATGCCATCGACGCCGACGAAATACGAGATTCCCAGAGCTGGCAGCCAATCCACGCGCTCCTGGAATTGGTAGCCGCCAGCGGCAATGTCATAACTGGCGTAGAGCCAGACCGAGAGCGCCAACACAATAATGCCGGCAGCCAGGGCGAGCCCTTTGATCCAGTTTTTCTTTTCCTCGGGCAGCAGCAATAGGATCAAAGCGGCAGCCAGGGGGGTGAAGATCAGAACACTCAAAATGGGAAACTGCATCCTTCACCTCTCAGAAAAGAAACGCGACAGCCCGGTTGATCATATCCAAAAGCCAGGCCGGCCAGACACCGATGAGTAGAATGAGAACCATAAGCGGCGCCATCACCACCAATTCGCGCGCGGAGATATCGGTCAGATGACCTTCCCAGCGGGTATTGAGCGGACCATGAAGCACCAGCTTGAGCGCTTTGAGAATGTAAGCGCCAGTAAAGAACAACCCGATCATGCTGAGCGCAGCTGCCGCGGTGAAAATCGGCCAGACGCCCCGCACCACCAGGAATTCAGACACGAAGCCGCCCAATCCCGGCAGCCCGAGCGAAGCCATGGCAGTAAAAATCAACACGGTGCCATAGACCGGTAATATGGCGTACAGCCCGCCCATTTCCTTCAGATCGCGGGTGTGGGTACGTTCATAAATGACGCCGACCAGGAAGAACATGCCTGCCGCGCTGAGGCCGTGATTGAACATTTGCAGCACCGCGCCGCTAAGCGCCAGATTTTTATCCAGCAGGGTATTGGCGGCGGTGGTATTCCAGGTATAGGCAGCAGCAGCCACTGCCAACACCACGAAACCCATGTGATTGATCGATGAGTATGCCACCAATCGCTTGAAATCATTCTGAGCCAGCGCACCCAGTGCACCAAAAATGATGGCAGCCACAGCCAGGGCTGCCAGTACCCAGGCAAAACGCTGTGCCTCGACCGGGAAGAGCGGCAGCACCAGGCGCAGGAAGCCGTAAGCGCCGAGCTTGAGCAGCACGCCTGCCAGGATCATCGAGCCGGCGGTGGGCGCTTCGGTATGGGCGTCGGGCAGCCAGGTATGGAACGGCCAAACCGGCACTTTGATGGCGAAGGCGATCACGAAGGCCCAGAAAGCAATAGTTTTGACCGTCTCGATCGGAATGCCAATGGGCACAGCCAGAGATTGGATGGTGGGCCATTTTTCGGTCAGGGTTACCAGGTCAAACGAGCCGACAGCCACGCCCATCAATTGGATCGCCAGCAGCAGCCCGAGCGAACCGCCCATGGTGTACAACACAAACTTGAGGGCAGCATAGTTGCGGTTGGAACCGCCCCACTGAGCAATCAGGAAGTACATGGGCACCAGACCGACTTCCCAGAAAACGGAACAGCATCAAGTCGAGCGACATGAAGACCCCCAGCATGCCGGTCTCCAGCAACAGGAACAGGATCATGTAGGGTTTGACTCGTTCTTTGATGCTGAATGAAGCCAGCAGCGCCAGCGGCGTGAGCAGTGTGGTGA
The DNA here is from genome assembly GCA_036514835.1 of Bellilinea sp. Taxonomy (GTDB): domain Bacteria; phylum Chloroflexota; class Anaerolineae; order Anaerolineales; family Anaerolineaceae; genus Bellilinea. The sequence goes on along the minus strand of DATBWK010000201.1, from coordinate 5,922 downwards.
GCAGCACCATCGGCAGCGAGATGCCGTCGATACCCAGGTGGTATGAAGCATTGATGGCGGCATACCAGGCAGCCTGTTCCACAAATTGGAAGGGGGCAGCCGGATTCGGGTCTGGGTTGAAGCGCGCCCAGGCGACCAGGGTCAAGGCAAAGGGGATGATGGAGGCTGCCAGCGCTCCCCAGCGGAAAGCTTTGACGTACTTGCCCGGGACGAACAGCAAAATGAGCGCCGCGACCGTAGGCGCGAACAAGATCAACGTAAGCAGGTGTTTTTCGATGAAATCCATTCGTCGAGTGCCTCCCCGCCTTAACTCAACCCAACTGTGAAATATATGACCAGGCCAGCCAGCACCAACAGCGAGATGGCGATCACCATGTACTGCTGAATACGGCCGGATTGCTGGCTGCGCAGGTACATGCCCACCCCGCGCGTGCCGCGGGCGGCATTGTCACCGGCACCGTTGACCACCGGCAGATCGATGACATTGCGCAAGCCTTTACCCAGCCAGACGCCAAATCGGGCAATACCGTGCAAAATGCCGTCAATGACGGTCTGGTCGAGAATTTTATAGGTGAAGACATTGGCTACCCAGTTTGCCGGTCGAATGAAGGCTGCCTGGTAGAACTCGTCAATGTAATATTTGTTCTTGAGGACCGTGTGCAAGCCACCCAGAGATTTCTCGAGCGGGTCCACCGGCCTCTGTAAGCCTCTGTAGACCACCCAGCCCAACGCCAGACCGCCGAGAGCAACAACCAGTGATGTGATCAATGGAACCAGGCTGTGAACCGCCTCGGCATGTTCAAAGTGCAACATGCTGCCGACAAATTCCTCAAACCAATTGGGAAGCAGGCCGCCCAGGCCGGGGAAATCTTCCGGGATGCCAGCCCAGCCAGCGCCAATGGCAAACACCGACAGGATAGCCAGCGGTGCGGTCATAGTCCATTTGGACTCATGGGCATGCTCGGCGGCTTTGCTACGCGGCTTGCCAAGGAAGGTCAGCGTAATCTGGCGGGCGGTGTAGAAAGCCGTCAACAGGGCTGCCAGCGCCAGGGCAATAAATACACCCATTTGGCCGCCTTTGAAGGCGCCGGACAGAATCTCGTCTTTCGACCAGAAGCCGGCGGTGATCAGCGGGAAACCCGAGAGCGCCAGGCCGCCGATGAGGAAAGTCCAGAAGGTGATGGGCATTTTCTTGCGCAAGCCGCCCATGTTGAGCATATTCTGCGGATCGACATGCTCGTGGGTATGGAAGATGCCGTGTTCCATGCCGTGAATGATGGAGCCGGAGCCAAGGAAGAGCAGCGCTTTGAAGAATGCATGGGTCACGAGGTGGAAGGCGGCCGCGGCGTACGCCCCGACTCCCAGCGCTGCGATCATGTAGCCCAGCTGCGATATGGTGGAAAATGCCAGGACACGTTTGACATCATTTTGCGCCACAGCGATGGTGGCGGCGAATAAGGCCGTAAAGGAACCAATAACGCCCATCACCATCATAGGCGTGGTCAGTGCAGCGCCGGGTTCCCAACCAACCGAGAGCAGTGGGAAGAAGCGGATCGCCAGGTAGACGCCGGCGGAGACCATAGTGGCGGCATGGATCATGGCGGATACGGGGGTCGGGCCTTCCATGGCATCCGGCAGCCAGATGTGCAGCGGGAACTGGGCCGATTTACCGACAGTGCCGATGAAAATCAGGATGCCGATCAGTGCTGCCCAGGAAAGGCCTAAGACCGGCGAAAGCGCGCCAGCCAACTGCCCGAGCACGTCTGGATTCCCAAGGATCTCCTGATAATTGAGGGTGCCAGTCAGCGTATAAAGGGCTGCCAGGCCAAGAAGCATGAAAACGTCCCCTACCCGGGTTGTGAGGAAGGCTTTAATCATGGCCTTGCGCGCCGATTCTTTGGCGTACCAAAAGCCAATCAGCAGGTAGGAACACAGGCCCATGATTTCCCAGCCGACGTACAGGGTCAGCAAGTTATCGGTAACCACCAGCAGGAACATGGCAAAGGCGAACAGGCTGATGAGCGCAAAGAAGCGCGAGTACATGGGTTCAATGGAGGGAACTTTGACCAGCTTGCCTTTAGCGTCCTTAACCTCTGCCCCTTCCGGCGGCAGACCCTTGTGGTCATGCTGACCGGATGGTTGACCGTAGTTGTGGTAACCGGTGGAGTAGATGAAGATCATCAACACGGTAATGGCGACAAAAAAGAGCGTCACAGCCGAGAGCGGATCGATTTGAATGCCAATATTCAGGCTGGTCGTACCCGTGGGCAGCCAAGGAATAGCCTGAGCAATAGGATGCTCCGCCAACCCCTCGGTGCGCACCGCCCGGCCGAAGATCACCATGCTGATCGCCCAGGATAGCCCGGCGGCGATCAAAGCCAGCCAGTGGCTAAGGGCTTTGTTGCGGTTGGTGAACACCACAATCAAGAAAAATGCCAGCAGGGGCGGCAGTGGGATCAGCCAAACCAGGGTTTCAGATGTCATTGCACCTCTCCGCCAGCAAGATCAACCCTTGAGCAGGGTCATTTCGTCCACGACTGAAGTTTCACGGCGCTTGTACGCCGAGATGATCAACGCCAGGCCGACGGCGACTTCCGCCGCGGCAATAATAAAGACCATGGCCACGAAGACCTGCGGCGCCACCTGGCTTACCCCCTGAATTTGGGAGTGGTAGTGCCAGAAGGCTACCAGGTTGATATTGACCGCATTGAGCATCAACTCAATACTCATCAAGATCGAAACAGCGTTCTTGCGGCTGAGAACACCAAACAGGCCAATGCAGAAAAGCGCAGCCGCGGCAATCAGGTACCAGGACAGCGGGATCATCCGGCTTTCTCCTTACGCTCAGCGGCGATATAAATGGCGCCAACAAGGGCAGCCAGAAGCAGCACCGAAGCGACTTCGAAGGGGATCACATATCCGGCCGGGTCGACCAGCGCAGCCCCAAAACCGGCCAGATTTTCAGGGTTGGCCGGCAGTTCGTTGAGCATCGCCTGGAAATTGTCCCAGGTGGCCATAAAACCAGCCAGCAGGCCAAAAAGAATGACTGCCATCAGTGCCGGCAGCCACCACCCTTTGATCACGCCCGGATGGTCGTCATCCATGACGCGGCGGGTGAGCATCAGCGTGAAAATGATCAAGATACTGATGGCGCCGATGTAGACCAGAATTTGCACGATGGCAAAAAAACCAGCCTGCAGGGTGCCAAATAAAATCGCTACACCTAACAGCGACAGGATCAACCAGAGGGCAGAATGCATCATCTTGCGCGAGGCGACCACCATGAGACCGGAGAAGAGGGTGACAATGGCGACGATCAAGAAAACGACCTGTAATCCGCTCATCCCTTCACTCCTGAGCCAGGTTGAATGAAGACATTGTCCGGGCTGGCAACCGGCCTCTGACGCGAGCCGACCTCCGGACGGGTTGTTTTGACCCCGCGGCGCACCAGTCGCTCCGCAGCGAAAACGATGACCAGATTAACCGCCAGCAGCGCGCTGATGCGCAGCCAGTCGGCGCTCGAAGCGAACAGGCTGTTCACCAGGGCCACCGCCATGATGACGACCAGGGCAAGCGGCGTGAGCACCTTCCAGTTGAGGTCCATCATCTGGTCGATGCGGAAGCGCGGGTTGGTGCCGCGGAAGAGGATGAGCGCGAAATAGACGATGAAAGTTTTAATGAAGAAGTACGCCAGGCCGAGGACGGGAATTTCGTCGGCAAACGGACCGCGCCAGCCGCCCAGGAAGACGGTCACAAATATGAAGGAGGCGGTAAAAGCATGCAGGAACTCGCCGACGAAAAACATACCGAACTTGAGACCGGAGTATTCGACGTTGTAGCCGGCGACGATTTCCGACTCGGCTTCCGCCAAATCGAAGGGAGCGCGGCCGGTTTCGGCAACCGAGGCGATGAAAAAGATGAACGCGGCAGCCGGAGCGACCACAATATACCAGGGTTGCTGCGCCTCGACGATGTCCACCAGGCTCATGGAGCCAGACAGCATCACCGGTACCAGGGCGGAAAGTACAAACGGGACCTCGTACGAAATCAATTGCGCGATGGCGCGCAGGGCTCCAACCAGGGCATATTTGTTATTCGAACCCCAGCCTGCCAGCAGGATGCCAAGTTCTCCCAGACCGCCAATGGCGATCAGGAACAGGATGCCGACCGAAATGTTGACGCCGAAGAAGGTCTTGGAGAAAGGCGTCACCGCCCACATCATCAACACGGCCGAGACTGAAAGAACTGGCGCCAGGTTATAGGCGACCCAGTCCACGCCGACCGGGGTGATCAGTTCCTTGGTAAAGATTTTGAGCATATCCGCGAGCGGCTGGAATAGGCCAAAAGGGCCCAGCCGGTTGGGACCGAAACGGTCCTGGAAACGCCCGATCAATTTACGCTCGTACCAGATCAGAAATACCACAAAGAACATGGCTCCAGCTGCCAGAACGAATGCACCGATCACAAAACCGACAGTGGTCGCCCACCCCGGTCCCCAACCGATGCCGTCCAGCAGGCCTTTGGCCCAGTTGATGAGGAAAACGATAGGGTCACGCCAGAAGCTCATAATTGCCTCCAACCCGGCGAGCGGCTAATACCCCAAATGGCTAAAGCCATTCGAGAGCGCCTTTTCGCCAGGCATACAACAAGCCGCCCAGCAGGATTAATATAAACAGGACAGCCTCGATCACGGCGTATAGCGGCAGTTGGTTGTAAGCAACCGCCCAGGGGAACAGCAGCACTGCTTCCACGTCAAACACCAGGAAAATGAGCGCAAAAACATAATACTGGACCTTCATTTGCGCCCAGGCGGGTCCTACGGTTTCCATACCGCATTCATACGTAGCGTTTTTTACCGAATTTGGCTTTTTGGGAGAAAGTAACGCAGCGATGGAAATGGCTGCAGCCGGAAGGAACATGGATACCAGGGCAAATATGCCCACGTAGAGCCAGTCGTTCAGCATGGTAGCTCCTATAGAATTGTTTTTTGGACCAATGGGAAACTGGTAACCAACACCCGCCCAACCCCAACATTTTATCAACAATAAAACAATCCGTAAAGTTATTACGGCGAGCAATAATCACAGATTTCACGAATGACGGCTGGGCGGCAGGGCGATGGTGGTGGCGGCTGCAGGACTTGGATAAAAAAAATGATAAGGGAATCAGCTCATCTCAAAATCGGACCTGGTATACTCATAGGATCCCGCCCTCAAGATAATAAAAATGACCACACTATCCAATATTTGGTTTGGCGCCACACAGCCAATTCGCGCCGTGGCTAGAGCGTTTGTCTTTTTCATTAAAGTCTTTCCAATGCTGCCTTCGCGGTTGATCGATCGGGTCACGACGAAGCCGGTCATCGAAAAGGTCAGTTACCCTAGCCGGACCGGCATGGTTGAAGGCGAGGTGTACCGCCCGCCCTCAGACGGCCCGCACCCAGCCATGGTGGTGTGCCTGGGCGTTGTGCCCTTTGGCGTTGAACATCCCCAGGTACCTGTGCTGGGAAAGGCGTTGGCGAGAGCCGGTTTTGTCGGGCTGCTGTACTGGTCGCCTACCATGCGGGATTTTCGGCTGGATCCGGAGGACGTGGAAAATATCGCTCTGGCCTACGACTGGTTGATCGATCAACCGTATGTTGATGTAAACCGGAGCGGCCTGTTAGGCACGTGTGTAGGCGGATCGTTCGCCATCATGGCAGCCGCCCACCCGAAAATTCGAGAGCGGGTTGCCTTTTATAGCGCTTATGCGCCGTTTTCATCCATGTGGACCTTTGCGCTGGATATTGCCAGCGCGAGCCGCCTGAATGGTGAGGTGCGTGAGACCTGGCAAGTGGACCAACTGACGCGCCGTGTGTTTGTCCAATCCTTGACCGCCTGGCTGCCACCGACTGAGGCGGACCTAATTCGCGGTGCTGTGGCT
>DATBWK010000200.1:0-5090 GCA_036514835.1 Bellilinea sp. | reverse complement strand
CGGGCAGGGGCAGACCCATGGGTCTGCCCCTGCGTTTTTATCTGGGGAAATCAAAGCTCCTGGTAAAGATCCAGTATGCTTTACGGCATCGAGTTGTTGTTGGCCCAATCCGCGCCGACCACCACCGCGATGTCATACTGGGCATTGGGATCGTAGCGGTTGTAAACCCGTGGATTTTCAAGCCCCATCACGCTGGCCAGGTAGCGTACGGTGTACGGTTTGCCGGTATAGATGAAAATGGTGGTGGCGTCGTACAAATCGTCGGCATTGGATTCGTCAACCACGTTCATGTTTTGGCCGCGCAGCCATTCCGCTGTGCGCGAGGCCATGCCTTCGGTGCCGGTGCCGTTTTGCACCGAGATACGTGCGGCTTCTGCCAGCATCAACGCGCTGTCATCCTGGCTGACGGCTGCCGGACCGACTGCGCCGGCTGAGGAGAAGATTTCATCGCGCAGCAGCCGAATTTCGTCCGGGATGGGGATCAAAATGTCCTGCCCATCCGCCGAGAAGGCAAACTGCACCATATCGGGGGTAATGATGCCTTGCTTAATATTTTCGGAGGGGATCGACTGCACCAGCCAGGCCAGCTTGATCACCTCATCCAGGGTCATGTTGGTTTTAACGCCACTGGCAATTTCGTTGAACAAAACTGGCGCTTTGACCACCAGGGTCGGCAGCATTTTGAAGTTGAGAATACGATTGCGCACGCCAATGATGACCTGTTGAGTGCGCTTGGCACGGTCAAAGTCGCCACCGTCGGTCTTGCGGTTGCGGGCATACGCCAGCGCATGATCGCCCGGCAGGTTGTATTCCCCCGGTTCGAGGTCCACTTTTTTGTTGCTGCCCAGGATGGCAATCGTCATGGGTTCTTCGACGGTAATGTTCACACCGCCAAGTTCGTCAATAAAGCGGACAAATGCATTGAAGTCGACCTGGGCATAGTAATTAATCGGCACGCCCAGGAATTGTTGCACTGTTTCCACAGCCAGTCCAGGACCGCCGCCGGGAAGATTCTCGGCTTCACCCAGGAAGTAGGCTGTGTTAATTTTGGCATAATCATGACCGGGAATGTTGACCCACATATCGCGCGGGATCGACAGCATTCCGGCAGTGTTGGTCAGCGGGTCCAGGGTAAAGAGCACCATGGTGTCTGAGCGCGGCGGGTCGCCGGCTTCCCAATCTCGGTAGTCCAAGCCCATCACCAAAATGGTGACACGGTTCTTGCCATCCCAGGGGTCGGGCTTAGGGCCCTCATCCTGCAATTCCACATTGCCCGGGACAGTTGGGATGGATGGGTCGGGGTTGCTGCCATTGGAGGCTTCCACCGGTACGCCTTCGATATTTGTAGATGTCCAACTTTTAAAGATATCTTTGGCGACGGAGAAAGCCACAATTCCAGTAATTACTGCCAGTACGGCGAATATCCCCAGGACGATAATTGTGGTGCGATCCAGCGGATTACGCTTTTTTGCCATTGGTAAACGACGATTTGACATAGGTTTTCTTGCATGCTCCAGCGTTTAGTCTGCAACGCGAGGTTGCAAGATCAGTACCACCGCAATTAATGCGTATATTATACTACTGGACTGGCGGGGGAGGTACCGGCAGCGCGTCGACTGCGGTCTGTACCCATTTATCGCCTTCATCGATCAGCATGACCGGGATGTCCTCCACGATCGGGTATTTGCGCCCGCAATCGCGGCAAACCAGCCAGGAGTCTTTGACCAGATCGAGCAGGCCTTCTTTTTCACGTACACAGTTTGGGCAGCGTAAGATTTCGAGCAAGTCAGAATTTACCATTGCGTCTCCCTGGGACATGTTTGTACGAGTTCTATTTTACCACGGGCGTGAAACGAGACGATTGGGCCTTGTCAGGCAAGGATTGCGACCCTATAATCAGCGCTGGAATAAATCTATGGGGCGGGAGTGAAACAATGAAAAGTCTGGTCTTATTCGATTCGGTATATGGCAATACAGAAAAGGTTGCCCGGGCGATCGGCGCTGTGCTGGCACAGTCGGGAGATGTGGAAGTGCTGCCAGTCACCACGCTGAGCGCCGAACAGTTGAGCGGTTTGGACTTGCTGGTGGTCGGTTCGCCGACCCAGGCTTTTGGCCCAATCCAGGGCACCAAGGATTTCCTGAAAAGTCTGGCGGGTAAATCGCTCAAAGGGCTGAAAGTGGCTGCATTTGATACGCGGATGGATGTTAAGGTGGTTAAATCCCCGGTATTGACCATATTTGCGGGGATCTTTGGCTATGCTGCCGAAAAGGTCAGCCGGGGGTTGAAGAGCAGCGGCGGCGTTGAGGTGGTAGCCCCCGCCGGGTTCTTTGTCACTGACAAAGAAGGCCCGCTGACGGACGGCGAACTGGAACGGGCAGCTGCCTGGGCCGGGGAGATTCTGAAAAAAATATAAAAAAATTTACCACGTCGTAACAGCCCCACTCATGACGCTCGATCACCCCTCCACCTTCGGGCGGGGACACAGTTCGCGAGTACACAGAGAAAACCCAAGCCAGGTTTTAACCGCGCTGCAGTTGTAATCAGCCCATGTAATGACAAAATAAGCGGTGTTGGTGATTGGCGATTGCAGTGATCGAGGGAAGCAGATTGCTTCGTTCCTCGCAATGACAAAATAACGGTATTGGTGATTGGCGATTGCAGTGATCGAGGGATGCAGATTGCTTCGTTCCTCTCAATGACAAAACGAGAAATTTGCAGCGGCGTTGGGGCTCATCGTCTAGGTGGCTTGCGGGCAGAAAGCCGATGGACGGCGGTGCGCTAAAGCGGCACCCTACGCCTAGCCCTAGGCTCCACAAGAGTAGGGACGGCTTGGAACGAATGGGGTCTTTGGGATTTGTATGCCCAGCGGTGGGGGTTTGTTTGTGCTACAAACCCTACATGGAGCGGTTTTGCATTCGTTTTTGTTTAAAAAAAATTCCAGAACGAATACGCCTCCCAGCGAGCTGCCTCCCTGGGGGATACTCCCGAAAGATCACCGGGAATGTGTTCGTAATCTCTGCGCTAGGGGCGTGTTAATTGTTTTTGGGAAAAAACAATGTGGAACAATTAATTTTCGTGTTGTGGGCGGATGGCTTGTTCAATTATTAAGGTGCGCGATGTAAATATTATAGGAAATATGTTCTAGTTTGTCAAGAGAGGAATTTCTCACCAAGGAGCCACAGTGATCACGAAGAATTATCTAACCCAACCTGGAGGTGCAACTATATTTATCCGTGGTGATCGGTGCTTTATTTGGTAGTAAAATTCAATGCTTTCACGCTGACTTCTGGTAATCTCTCCCCCCATGCGCCGGCTATTTAAACTCTCCTTCCCCCGCCAGTTCTGGCTGATGTTCGTTGGCATGCTGATCAGCACCATCGGCAGCAGCATGATCTGGCCATTCCTGATGATCTACGTCAGCGAGCGCCTCGGCTTGCCGCTGACCTTTACCGCCATGCTGCTGACGCTTAACTCGGTTATGGGGCTGATCAGCTCGTTTATCGCCGGTCCGATCATCGACCGGCTGGGGCGCAAATGGGTAATGGTGGGCAGTCTGCTCATGAACGGGGTCGGCTTCTTATTGATGAGCCATGCCGATTCACTGCTGGCTTTTGCTTTGATCATGGGGCTGCAGGGCGCGGTCAACCCGTTGTTTCGGGTGGGCGGCGATGCCATGATGGCCGATTTGATCCCGGCCGAAGACCGGGCAGACGCTTACTCGCTGATGCGGCTGAGCAACAACGTCGGCGTGGCTATTGGACCGGCGGTGGGCGGCTTCCTGGCGTCTGCATCCTATAATTTGGCATTCTACGGAGCTGCAATCGGGTTGACGTTCTACGGTCTGCTGCTGGCTTTCAAAGCCAGGGAAACCCTGCCGGAGCTGCATCCGGAGCAAATTGCCCAGGCAGCCCGGGAACGTTTTGGCGGTTACGGTAAGGTGTTGGCTGACAAACCCTACCGCGCTTTTGTGCTTTCCTTCCTGTTTACCCAGTTCAGTGCATCAATCCTTTGGGTGATGCTGTCGGTGTATACCAAGACCAATTTTGCCCTGCCCGAAAGCCGTTACGGATTGATCCCGATGACCAACGCCTTGATGGTAGTGGCATTTCAGATCCCGGTCACCATGTGGACCAAGCAGCAAAAGCCGCATACCATGATGGCCCTGGGCGCCTTTTTCTATGCCATTGGCGTGGGCAGCGTGGCACTGGCTGGCGGCTTCTGGGGATTCTGGCTGAGCATGGTGATCATGACGATTGGCGAGCTGGTGCTGGTGCCGACCACATCGACCTATGCTGCCAACCTGGCGCCGGCGCACATGCGCGGGCGCTACATGAGCATTTACGGGCTGACCTGGAATGTGGCGCATGGCACAGGTCCGGTAGTCGGCGGCTTACTCAACGATACCTTCGGTCCGCGTTCCATGTGGTACGGCGGCGGCGTGACCGGGTTAATCAGCACAGCCTTATTCATGCTATTGGCCAGAACACGGGAGAAAGAACAGCTGACTGGACCGATTGAGGATAGCCCAGGCTAAGCCTTACGTTTTCTGGCTGCCCATATCAGAAACGCCATTGTGAGAATAGATATTCCCAGTCCTACTGCCATCTGGGTGTAATATTGCGGGTCGGGGTGGTTGGATATGTGGAGAGACAGCAAGTCACGATCCGTGAAGGGAAAAGCGGCGTAGGCACTGTTAACCGACCAGCGTAAAGTGTGTAAACTCATATCCCAGGCAACCCAGCCTAATAAAGCCAGTTGTAACAGATGAAGGTAAAAGGGGATTGATTGCTGCTTTACGAAGCGCTGGTAATAAATGGCTGCCAGAATAATGAGCATTACGAGCGCCAGCTCGAACATGCGCGCGGAGGACCGCTCGGTGGAAGCCAGGATTGGGTTGTGGAATAAGACGGTCAGATAGTTGTCGCTGATGGCCATAAAAGCCAGCAGAGCCATTGGAACCATCAGATAGGGGAATTTTTTGTTTTTATAATGCCAGACGATCAGCCACAGGCTGCCGAAGGCCAGGAAGATCAACCCGCCCAGGCCGATAAAGCTGTCGAACTCCCAGTAGCCCAGGCTGCTATTAAAC
>DATBWK010000199.1:0-4038 GCA_036514835.1 Bellilinea sp. | reverse complement strand
CCTTTGATGATGTGATAACGGCTGGCGCCGGCGTCATTAGGACCTTCCCCGGTGCGGTTAAAGACTTTGGTCGCCAGGAAAACCTGATCGCGCTTTCCGGAGTCCTTCAACGTCTGGCCGACGATGCGTTCGCTCTCGCCGCCGTTGTACACATCCGCGGTGTCGATCATATTGATGCCGGCATCCAGTGCCCGTAAAATAATCGCAGACGATTCTGCGGCATCGGTCGGACTGCCAAAATTCATGGTGCCAAGGCACAACGGTGAAACCCATACTCCGGTGCGGCCAAATAATCGGTGATTCATTTCAATTCTCCTTCGAACTTACCAGGCTAAACGGATATCCGGCTGCGGTAGTTTTCCACCACCTGGTACATGGCCATTATATTTTCATCCGGCGTGCCGTAGTCCATATTGATGCAGCATACGCCAATTTTCTCCAGCGGACCAGCGGCGATCAGCAGCAACTCGGTGTCAGCCGAGATTTCTGCGGCAGTACAGTTCAGCATGCGTACCGGGCTGAGGCGCAGGTTGAGGAAGGCGTCGGGCAGCGCCATTCGGCAGGCTGCCACGTCTGAACCCCAGCCAACATCCACAAAACGCAGCGGGAGTTCAGCATACGCGCTGGAATAACGCTGCAGATTATCGCCACAGTGATGAATGCCAAAAGGCTGCAGGCGTTCCGCCATGCGCTGTTCAATCGGCAGTTGCAGGCTGCGGTAGCTTTTCGGCGAGATCATCGGCACCGAGCAGTTGGCATGCAGAAACAGATCAGGTTGTACCTGCTCGACCATGCGGTTGACGGATATAGAGCAGCTGCCGGTGCGCTGGCGTACATACTCAGCCACATCGCCGATTAAATCAGCAATCAAATTCAACAGCCGTTCAATGCGCTGCGGTGCGGTGTAGAAATCGGTAAATAGGTCAACGCCGTACAGGTGATAGGCCGCGTTGAGCAGTCCGTCGGTGTTGACGTCGCCTACCAGGTAACCCCACTCAGCCTCCAGGCTGTCCATTTGCGCGATCAATTCATTCATCGGCCAGGTATGGCGGAAATCTGGTTTTTCCAGGCGATCAATCTGATCGGGGGTCAGTTGCACCGGATGCGGCTGCGGTGCAGCATCCTTTGAGAACAGGATTTCCGCGCCAAGCAAAGCCGGGACGACAAACCCGCCAGCCACACACGGCGATCCGATCACCGGGCGCGGTTGCGGATTCGCTTCGCCCAGACCAAGGGCGCCGTAACGCTGGTACAGCATCCGGCGCATGATCACGTCATTGGCGATGCGCTGCTGCGGATCCAGATAAAATCCCTGATCAAAGCAGATACCGGCGGTTTTGTGCCACCAATTGGGGTTAAAAACCAGTTCAAGCGGAATCTGCGTGTGAGCAGGCATAGACACTCGTTTCCGGATCAGCTTTGCAGGTCGTAGGTCAACGCAGCTGATTCCCGATCCAGGTACAGATGAACGTGCGCGTTTCGGCGCAGGATACTGGCCGGGCAGTTGAGGTCCACCGGCCCTTTCAGCGAACGCTGAACTGCCTCCGCTTTACGCTGCTCGGGCACAATCGCCAGCACTTTGCGAGCTGCCAGCAGCGCCGGTATGGTCAACGTGATGGCGTGGGTGGGAACCGATTCAAGGTTGGGGAAATGCCCCTCACCCAGCTGCTGCCTGCGAGATTTTTCGTCCAACTGGATGGTCTTGACCCACAGCGGATCGTTAAAGTCCGCGAATGGCGGGTCATTGAACGCCAGATGTCCATTCTCGCCGATTCCCAGCGCGCACAGGTCAGCCGGGAAGGCTCGCAGCAGTTTTTCATATTCCTTCAGCTCCGGAGCGTTCGCAGGGTTTTCACCAGATTTCGTGTGCAGGCCAGGAACCGGGTAAAAAGCCCCGGCAGCGGGATGCAGGTGATCTAAAAAGTGGCGCTGCAGGAAAAGCGGGAAAGAGGCCGGGTGGCCTTCCGGCAGGTTGATATATTCATCCATGTGGAAAAAATTGACCTTGCTCCAATCGATGCTCGGCGTAGCGCGAAGCGTTTGCAGGAAAGTCAGCTGGGAATTGCCGGTGGCCAGAATCACATTGGCGTGCCCGCGTTCTGCCAGCACTTGCTTCAGATATTCAGCGGCATCTGCCGCGGCTGCCAGCCCGACTTCAGTGTTGTTGTTGTACACCGTAACCGGCATAGACTCTACTTTGGTGGAAAAAATGGGGGTGGTTGTCATGGTTTCTCCTTATTGAACCCATTGCCCGGCGATCATCACGCGCCAGGCGCTGAAATCGGGATTGAAAATAGCCAGATCGGCATCCTTGCCGGCTTCAATACTGCCCTTATGCGCATCCATTCCGAGCAGGCGGGCCGGATTCAAGCTGACCATGCGGATCGCCTCCCACAGGGGAATGCCAACAACATCGGTCAACACCGGGATCATTTGGTTGAGCAGCGTGGTGCTGCCGGCGAAAGCGCTGCGATCAAACATTTGCCCCACGCCGTCCGCCACTTCGTATTCCATCGATCCCATGCGGAAATGCGCGCCTTCCGGTAATCCAGCGCCGCTCAAAGCATCCGAAACCGCCATCAAACGGTCTGGTCCAATGGCTTTATAAGCCAATTTCATCAGCGTGGGCGGCAGGTGGCGGTTATCCGCGATCATTTCGACGGTCAAGCCCGAATTGACCAGCGCAGTTTCCAAAAGACCGGGTTTGCGCCATGGACCTTCTCTCACGGTGGTGGACATGGCGCTGAACAGGTGGGTCACATGCCTTAAGCCAGCCTGCATAGCCGCCAAAATATCCTGCTCCTTCGCCATGCTGTGACCGGCTGCCACAATCACACCGCGCTCGGTCAATTGGGTTGTTAATTCCGCCGCGCCAGGCAGCTCCGGCGCCAAAACACAGACGCGCAGCACGTCAGCATTTTCCAGCAGCAACTCGGCGCTGCCATCCGACGGCAATCGTAAGCTGGCGCGGTCGAGCGCGCCGGCTTGCACTGGATTAATATACGGACTCTCCAAATGCACACCCAGCAGCGGGGTGCCGGAGTGGGGATCAGCCATCCACTGGCGCGCAAAGTTGAAAATTTCCTTCATCTCGGCCAATGGCGCGGCTCCCACGGTGGCAACCAGACCGGTTACGCCGCGCCGCAGGTTTTCTGCCAGAATTGTGCTGAACGCCTCTTCCGTCGGTTCATTGAAGGTGTGCCCCAATGCGCCGTGAGTATGCACGTCGATCAGCCCGGGGGTAATCCAGCGGCCTGCCGCATCCACCTGAGTTATTCCTGTTGACAGCTGCTGCATTGGCACCAGGGATTCGATCTTTCCGTGGCTCATCACAACCGCCAGACCCTCGGCGATCCGGTCTGCCAGGATCACCCGTCCATTGATTAAAGCAAAAGGTTGTTTCAATTCAGTGTTCATGTCCACCATCGGGGGTTAGACAGGCTAAGAAATGCCTGTGATTTCAGGCATAGTCAGAGAGCAACCGGATGGTCACCCTCCTTTGGTCTCTTGAATGCCAGCCAGTTGCAATTCTTCGGCGCGGTGACAGCTGACAAAGTGATCCGGCGTGATTTCCCGCAGCTCCGGTGATTTCGTCTGGCAAATCTCGGTGGCATACTGGCAGCGCGGGTGGAAATAACAGCCTGTTGGCGGGTTAGCCGGGCTGGCAACCTCGCCAGGCAAATCCTGGATGATATTGCGACTGGACGGATCAGGTACCGGCACCGCCATCATCAACGCAGCGGTGTACGGGTGGCGCGGCGTCTGAAATAATTCGGCTGTACTCGCCATTTCGACAATTTTACCGACGTACATCACGCATACCCGGTCGCTGATGTGTTTGACCACACTCAGATCGTGCGCCACGAAAAGGTAAGTCAGGTTGAGCTTCTGCTGCAGGTCCAGCATCAAATTTAGCACCTGCGCCTGAACCGATACATCCAGCGCGGAAACCGGCTCATCAGCCACCACCAGGCGCGGGTTGAGCGCCAGTGCGCGCGCGATACCGATGCGCTGCCGCTGCCCGCCGCTGAAAGCATG
>DATBWK010000198.1:0-8873 GCA_036514835.1 Bellilinea sp. | reverse complement strand
CCCAGCTTGTGCAGTACGTAGAACGATGAGCGGTGCGGGCAGCCCGGGCATAATACTGGCGGTCGGATCGGCAGGCCAGCCGCGGGCTGGGCGCTGCCGCCGGTTTCCTCCAGCGCCAGTAACCCAGCCTGTTGGCCGCTGACCCGCACTACAGCCGGGTCCAGTTCACCTGCGATGGGGAAAATCCCCTTGGTCACCGGGTACGGCGGCAAGGTTGGCAGGAGTTCTTCCGGGCGGTACAGGGAAATACCCATCAACCGCACCTGATCTTCGATGAACGGATCCAGCTCTTCCAGCACGATCAATTTTTGCACGCGCCCGGCAAATTCGCTGATCATTTTGCGCGGCAGCGGGTAAACCATGCCAAGCTTCAGAACGCTGGCATCCGGGAAAACCTCGCGGGCGTAGTTATAGGCCACCCCGCCGGTGATGATTCCCAGGTTGGTCGAGCGCCACTCGATGCGGTTGCCGGTGAAAGTCTCGGCAAATTCGGCAATCTCGCCCATGCGCACTTCGATAGCCGGGTGGCGTTTTTTTGCATTAGCCGGCACCATGCAGTATTTGGTCAGGTTGCGCGG
The DNA here is from genome assembly GCA_036514835.1 of Bellilinea sp. Taxonomy (GTDB): domain Bacteria; phylum Chloroflexota; class Anaerolineae; order Anaerolineales; family Anaerolineaceae; genus Bellilinea. Next base: position 8,295 of record DATBWK010000198.1, on the reverse strand, counting down.
GTATTTACCGGGTTCAGGCAGGTTCAAGCGTTGTTCACCCACCTCCACCGGCGAACTGGTATGGCATACACGGGTGGTCATGCGCAGCAGCACCGGTGTGTCGAATTGCTCGCTCAGGTCAAAGGCTGCCAGCGTCAGGTCATGGGCGTCCTGGCTGTCCGCCGGGTCCATGCAGGGCACGCGCGCAAATTTGGCAAACTGGCGGTTGTCCTGCTCGTTCTGCGAGGAGTGCATCGAGGGATCATCAGCCGAAACCACAACCAAACCGGCCTCAATACCGGTCATCGCCACCGCGAAGAAGGCGTCCGAGGCAACATTCAACCCGACGTGCTTCATAGTCGCAAAAGCGCGCCTGCCTGCATATGCTGCACCGACTGCCACGTCCAGTCCAACTTTTTCATTGGGCGCCCATTCAGCGTAAACGCCCGGGTAGGGGGCAAAGGCTTCCAGGATCTCGGTGCTGGGGGTGCCAGGGTAACCCGAGCCGACTTTGACGCCCGCTTCCCAGGCTGCCCGAGCCACAGCTTCATTTCCCGATAATAATCGTTTCATTCGGTATCCTTTTTAACAATCAATCCTGCAGGATGACGCGCCCGTCCAAAGCCAAAGCGCCTTTTCCTTTCGGCAGCACCAGCAGCGGGTTGATCTCAATTTCCGCGACCTCGGGGAAGTCCAGCGCCAGTTGACTCAGCCGCAAAATGGTGTCCACCACCGCTTCCACGTCGGCTTCCGGCATGCCGCGGAAACCGGTCAACAGTCGACCGGCGCGGGTATTGCGGACCATGTCGGCAGCATCCTCGCGGGTCAACGGCGCCACGCGGAATGACACGTCGCCAAACAGTTCCACATAAATGCCGCCCAGCCCGAACATCATCAACGGGCCGAAATTCGGGTCGCGCCGCATCCCGACGATGACTTCCTGTCCTCTGGGCGCCATCGCCTCAATCAGCACACCTTCCAGCTCCGCCTGGGGCATTTTTGCGGCAATATCCTGAATCAGGCTGACATAGTTAGTCCGCACCGCTGCATCATCCGCCAGATTCAGACGGATACCGCCAACGTCGGATTTGTGCAAAATGTCCGGCGAGACGATCTTCATCACCACCGGGTAGCCCACGCGGAGGGCTGTTTCCACTGCCTCGTCTGCGGATTTTGTCATTCCGCCAGCCACCACCGGCATACCGTAGGCTGACAGCAGCGGGCGGGTGAGCACTTCACCCAGCGCCGGTTGACCTTTAGCCGCTTCCAGCACTTTTGCGGCTTCGGCCTTACTCACCCCGGATACTTGTTTTTCAGCCAGGGCCGGCTTGTTGAGCCATTGCGCATACCGCAGCATGGCGCTCAATACCCGCCCGGGCGTTTCCGGATTGACGTACATGGGGATTCCGTTGCTGTGCAGAATTTCCCGGGCTTTGATGGTGCTATATTCGCTCACCATCACTGCCACGACTGGCTTGCTCTGACCTTTGGCCTGATCAACAATGGCCTGGGCCACTGCATCGGTATTGACCAGCGCCTGCGGGATCAAAATAGCGATGGCGATGTCCACATTGGGGTCTGCCAGTATGCCTTTCAACCCCACCGTGAACTCGGCAGCATCGGCTGCTCCAAGCATATCGACCGGATTGGCAATTTGTGCCGCCGGATTGAGATGCGGCCGCAGAAAGTCGCGTGTCTCCGGTGACAGGTCGGCCATTTCCAGCCCATTCATCGCCAGCGCATCGGAGACCAGGGCTGCCGGTCCGCCGCCGTTGGTGATCATGGCTACCCGCGCCCCTTTGGGCAGCGGCAGGTTGGCGAAGCCGAATGAGATATCGAATAAATCCGCCAGCGTTTCCACTTCGATCACACCGGCTTGCTCGAAAGCGGCCTTATAGGCGGTGTGCGATCCTGCCAGCGAACCGGTATGCGACGAAACCGCGCGCGCACCGGCGCTGGTTCGCCCCGCCTTAAGCATCACAATGGGTTTGTGCCGCGAAACTTTGCGCGCCACTTGAATAAAGCGCTGACCGTCGATGATCGCCTCGACATACGAGGTGATGACTTTGGTGCGCTCGTCATCCGCCAGGAATTCGATCATGTCGGTTTCGGTGACGTCAGCCTCATTGCCGAGCGTGGCGATAACCGAAAAACCGATGAATTTTTCGCGAATGGTCTCGACCACCCCGCCGACGACCGCGCCGGACTGTGAAATAAATCCGATTCCGCCGCGTGCCGGCTGACCCTGAATAAAGGTTGTGTTAAGGCCTGTGTACATGTCCAGGGTGCCAACGCAGTTGGGGCCGATCATGCGCATGTTGTAGCGCCGGGCAATGGTCACCAAACTTTTTTCAACTGCCGCGCCTGCTGGACCGATTTCCTTGAACCCGCCTGAAATGACGATCACGCCTTTAAGTCCGCGCTTGCCGCAATCCTCAACCACGCCTGGGATCAATTGAGCCGGCAGCACGATGACCGCCAGGTCCACCGGGTCCGGCACCGAAGCGATGTCCGGGTAGGATTTAAATCCGAGGATTTCGTCTTCTTTGGGGTTGACTGGCGCAATCTGCCCGGTGTAGCCGTACAGGGTCAAATTGCGCAAGATGCCAAAGCTCAGTTTGGTTGGACTGGCAGAGGCGCCGATAATAGCGACTCCCCGCGGCGAAAAAAACGGTTCAAGGCCGAGGTGCATGCACTTCCTCCTGGGAATGAATTGGGGGGATTGTAGAGTTTTCTAATTGTAGCCAAAAAGATGGCTAAGTTATAGTGAAATAAATAACCTGCTTGACCACCAGCCAGTCAGATTAAGACGACATATTACACCCACTTAAGAATCAATTAGCTCTCAAAATACAGCAGGCTGACATCCAGCACCTGTATCAGATCGCCTTCGTTTAGCGTTCGCGCTCCTGTAATCGGCTCGCGGTTGAGCAGCACTGGCTGTTCGGAGAACATGACTTCAATAAAAAAGCTGGCGCGGGCGCCGCGCACCCAGATTTCGATATAACCTGCTTCCCGGTTGTCTATAAAAACCGGGTTGCGCGGGTCTGAGCCAATACGAAAAGCTTTATCGGTTGAAAGCGGCAGAGTGTCCCGCTCGCCGTTGGGCCACAGCACCAAAAAACGCGGATTGGCCTTCTCGCCAGAGGCCGAAGCCGTCCTCCGTTTGGCAGGAACGGTGCCAGGCTGGTTTATTGGCACAGTATTCTGTGCGGAGCCAGCCAGTCGGCGGCGGGTAAAAGGCTGGGGGAGCCGCAGCGCGGACGCCAGTCTGGAAAATTGCCAGGCAGCTATGGTCTCCGGCGCCCCTTGAGGTTGGATGGCTGCCGGCCGAAAACGCAACACGATATACACTGCGGCAAAAAGCAGCAGGGCAGCGGCAGAGGTGGCGATGCCCCAATTCGCGTTAATCCATAGGGCAGCCGGCTCCATCTGTGAATAACTCCAGCGGCGGTCTTGCAGCCGGGCGGCATTGACAGCGGTGAAAATGTCATCCAGCACCGCAACGGTGCTGGCAAATTGAATTTCCAGCGACTCGCCGGCCTTCGGAATGGCCTGCCATACAGCATAACTGTCCCGGTAAACCTGGATCGGGCTGTTGGCTGGCTGCCCGGACGCGCTTTCGCTGGCTAAAAATTCCGCGATAGGTCCCAATTGGGTACTATCACTCATTAGGCGCAGGTTGTTGGATATGGACAAAATCCGGCGGCGCAGGTCGTTAAGATCCTCGATCACCAACGGGCTCGAGGTGTAAATCTGATTGAGCCGGACCGAATCAATGATTTCCGGCTGCTGACGGATCTGGTAGAACAGCGGCTTGAGGGCAGCCGCCAGGTCTTCACCCTGTAACTCGGCTTTCAACGCCAGAGATTCGACTGCAACACTGTTGAGCAAGCCGGTAAAGGTGCGGACGTCGCTGCCGCGAATCCCCTGAAGCGCCAGTGTTTCAACCAATTCCTCCTCCGCAGCCGGCCCCAACTCATTGGTGATGGTGAGCGCCAGTTCTGAATTCAGACTGTCCTGCAGGCGGTCGTTGGCCAGTTTTAAATAATCCAGCCGCGATTCGAGGTCTGGCTGAGTTTGCAGCAGGAAGTTAACCTGACGGGTAGCCTCGCGATAAGGGTTAAAAGACCACACCAGCTGTGCGGCGACGATCAACACAATGATCAGGATGCCGAGAATGCCGCACACCAGCGCGGCACGCATCGCCGTGGTCGGATTGGGGGCAGGTGACAAATCAGCGGGTTCTGCGTCATTCATGATGGGGTGAGGGGTTTTGGGCGCAGCAAATTCCAAGGTACGCGGCTCTTAGATAAATGGAATATTATCCCCACTTTACGCGTGGGCTATGTTTATAGTATATGCCATGATTATAAAAATGTTCTAACTTTGTTTCAAACTCTGTCTAAACTTGTCCGAACGCGGACTAAATTTAATCGGATTGTGCACGTTTCAACCGCGTATGTTAAAATCCTGACCAGAATGGCAAATACTTACATATCCGTTGAAGATGTCTATTTTCAGCATCCTGTGCGGGGCGGAGAATCGACCCCGGCATTAAATGGCATCAGCCTGCAAATAGAGGAGGGGGAATACGTCGCCATTGTTGGCGCCAACGGTTCCGGAAAGACCACTCTGGCGCGCCATTTTAATGCTCTGTTGATCCCCAATCGCGGCCGGGTCCTGATCCATGGCAAAGATACCCGCGACCCGCAGAATCACCCGCTGATTCGCGCAGATGTGGGGATGGTGTTCCAGTCGCCGGAAGACCAAATCGTCGCGGCGGTGCTGGAAGAAGATATCGCCTTTGGTCCGGAAAATCTGGGCTTGCCGCCAGCGGAAATCCGCGCGCGGGTGGAAGCGGCGTTGACCACCACCGGACTTTTGGAACACCGTCAACGGCCGCCGCATCTGCTTTCGGCTGGCCAGATGCAGCGTGCTGCCTTGGCTGGTGTGCTGGCGATGCACCCGCGCTGTGTCATTATGGACGAGACCACTGCCATGCTCGACCCGGGCGGCCGCGCCATGGTTAAACAGCTCATCCACCGGCTGCATCAGGAAGGCTTGACCGTCGTTGTCATCACCCATTTCATGCGCGAAGCGGTCGAAGCCGACCGGGTGGTGGCGCTTAAAGACGGACGGGTAGCTTTTGATGGTCCGCCGCGCGACATTTTCACTCATCCGGCAGATCTATACAGTTTGAATCTGGATCTGCCATTGGCCGCCCGCCTGGCGGAAACGCTGCGCCCGGTCTTTCCAGACCTGCCGGCGGGTATTCTGACCCCGGATGCCCTGTTCAAGGCTTTGCCGGATTATACCGGCTCCCAAATCGCGGATATTCCTCCCCGGGTGCATAAAAAACGAAGAGATTGCCCCGAGGCGATTCGGGTTGAGTCGTTAGAGCACGTTTATCTGAGCGATACCCCATTGGCGCACACCGCCCTGAGCGGCGCCACCATGTGCGCTGCCGAGGGCAGCTCGCATGGGTTGATCGGCTCGACCGGCTCCGGAAAATCCACTTTGCTGCAGCATCTCAATGGGCTGCTGATTCCGCAGCATGGACGGGTTACCGTCGGACCGTTTGACCTGAATGACGCCAGCACCGACCTCAAAGCGGTGCGGCGATATGCCGGGTTGGTGTTCCAAAATCCTGAGTTTCAACTCTTCGAACAATATGTTGGCGATGAAATCGCCTATGCACCGCGGCTGATGGGTAAAGACAACCTGCGCGAGACAGTGCGGGCCGCCATGACCACCGTCGGTCTGGATTTCGAGGCTTACAAGGACCGTTTGACCTTTTCCTTGAGCGGCGGCGAGCGCCGCAAGGTGGCGGTTGCCTCCATTTTGGCCATGGATCCCGCCATATTGCTGCTGGACGAGCCTACAGCCAGCCTGGATCCGCGTTCCCGACGCGATGTGCTTACCCACATGCAAGGCTTGCACGCCAGCGGCAAAACCCTGGTGATTTCGTCGCACCACATGGAAGATATCGCTGAACTGGCCGAGTATGTAACCGCTTTGGCCAATGGACGGGACCAATTGAATGGCAGCGCTGCCAGCGTTTTCCATGCGGTCGATCGGATCAATGCGTTAGGGCTGGAGGCGCCGCTGGTTTCGCAGGCGGCGGCAGTATTGCGCTCGCGCGACTGGCCTTTACCCGATGACATCCTGCGCCCGGCAGAACTGGCCGAAAATCTGGCCCGCCTGGTGGAGGGCAGCCATGCATAATTTCGAGTTTTTACGCATGGTCAATATCGGTCAATATCTGCCGCTGCGCTCCGTCCTGCACCGGCTGGACCCGCGCGCCCGGATTATCATCTATTTTATGATCATCGCCGCAGCAACGTTTACCCGGCATGCCCTGGGCCTGGCGATTGCCCTGACGGTGATATTGCTTGGGCTATGGCTCGGGCGCATCCCATTCCGCTTTGCGCTGCGCGGATTAATCCCGCCGCTGCCTTTCCTGCTGATCCTGGCGGTGTTGCAGGTGTTTTTAGCCCCGCACCCGGCTGATGCCGCTGCCCTGTATGCTCTTGGTCCGGCGAAAATTTATCTGGCCGGGCTGATTTCGGCTGGCATGCTGCTGCTGCGGTTCACGGTGCTGATCCTGGGGCTGGGACTGGCATCCTACACCCTATCCACCTCGGAAATGATCCACGGCCTGGAATCATTGTTTACGCCTTTAGCCAATCTCGGCATCCCCACCCACGATCTGGTGATGGTGATGCAGGTGACCATCCGCTTTATCCCATTCCTGGCCCAGGCGGCAGAGCGCATTGCCAAGGCGCAAGCCTCGCGCGGCGCCGATTGGGGCACGCGCAAAGGCGGATTGCTGGCGCGCACCCGGCAGGTGATTCCATTGATGCTGCCCCTATTCCTCACCAGTTTGCGGCGTGCGGAAACTATGGCGTTGGCAATGGACGCGCGCGGCTACGCTACCGTCGCGCGCCGAACTTCCATGATGGTGATGCACTTTGCCTTAAAAGACGCGCTGGCTATCCTGCTCGGCATAGCGGCAGGCGCAGCGATTCTGTTACTTGGTTAATTAAATATTTGCGCCGGTTCGCTTGCCGATAGCGAAACGCTGCCAGGCTGCGACCACTACCAGGGTAATGATCGCGGCTGCGCCAGCTTCCGGCAGGCCATTAGCAATGACAATCGGCGGGAGCGCTGCCCACGGCACATATCCCAGCAAGCCGATCATCCCCAGAACGGCAACCGTATTCGTCAGACTGCCGGCGATTCCCGCTCCTATTAGCCCGGCAGCCGGCCAGCGTTTGAGCGCACTCCACACCAACCAGGCAACCGGTCCAATCAACAGGCGCGGCAGCACAGACAACAACGGGTTTGTGAACCAAACATCGGTCGGGCCAGTGGGGGCCACGGCAGCTTGAATCATGCTGAAGATGCCAAAAATCAAGCCGATGCCAAGGCCCACCAGCGGGCCTTCCAGTACAGCACCGATGATGGCGGGGACATGCATGACGGTCAATGAGACGCCGCTAATCCAGGGGATAAATCCCAAACGGGTGAGCCCTAACAATATAGCGATGGCGCCCAATACGCCGGTTACGACAATTTTTCTCGTCCGATCCTGCGGCATGATCTTCTCCTCATGGATGATGGTCTCGGCCGAAAACGACCCAGAAAATAAACACCTCAAGTATTAAAAAGTTCTCGTCAAGCATCGTGATTGTATCACGACGGCCAGGCGTTGGCTGGTCGATTCTATGAAATTTTCCAGAGCGGCGCAACCTTTCCTATCCCACAGGGTTGGTAAATCCAGGTCTGCCGCGGCTATAATTTATTCTTAGTCCGCATAATTATTCAGGAACCTCAATGAGCCGAGCACTGCGCTGGTACGACAAAATTACCATCAATATTTATTGGTTTGCGCTGAATGCCCGCTCGCAGACACTGTCTCCGCTGGTCATACCGCTGCTGGTGCAGCAGTTCGTCGGTGAGGAGTTAAAGGGTTCTGCCCTGGGTAACATCCGCCTCTGGGCATTAATGACGGCGGTGTTGGTGCAGGCACTGATGGGCATCCTCTCCGACCGCTCGACATTCAGACTGGGACGTCGCCGGCCGTTCATTCTGATCGGTACACTGGGCGAGATCATCGTTTTTGCACTGATCGGATTTGCTGCCAGTATGGAAGGAATGACCGGATACGCAGTCTTGTTCGGCCTGTATATTCTCTCGGCAATCGCCTCGAATACTGCACATGCTGCTACTCAGGGCTTGATTCCCGATCTGGTGCCTGATTCGCAGCGGGGACGTTATTCCGGCATCAAAGCCTTGCTTGAACTCCCGCTG
>DATBWK010000197.1:0-7363 GCA_036514835.1 Bellilinea sp. | reverse complement strand
CTTTTCGTCCGAGTCGATCACCACGCTCAACTCGGCAGCCAAATCGTAGGCTTGATGCTGTAGCACAGCCAGAGCAGCTTTTTCGAGCAGCTCAGGCTCGACGGATGCCTCATATGGTTCTTCAATCTGGATATGGATCATTTTTCTTCCGTCTGAGGCTCAACTACCGGATGGTTGATGGGGGTGGTGTTTTGACTGGGGCTGGCTTCTCCGGCAGTGGCGGCTGGACGCAGTTCCGGGTAGCGAATGCGCGGATGGTAGGTTGTGAGAAGGGTCTTGACGAAACTCTCCGCGATCGTATTCAAATCGCGCAGCGTCAGATTGGTCTGGTCGAGCTGCTCCTCGCGCTGGCAATAATCGATGACTTTGCGGGCGATCACTCGCAGTTCAGCCTCATCCTTGGGAAGCTCGGAGCGCGAGCGTGCCTCCATGCCATCTGCCAGCATCAACAGGGCTGTCTCGCGCGAACGCGGACTTGGCCCTGGATAGCGGAATTGCTCCATGTCCACCGCTGAGACATCCCCGCCGGCAGCCTCAACCGCCTGAGTGTATTGATAGCGGGTAATCATGGTGCCGTGGTGTTCCCGAACGAAATCCTGAATGCGCGGCGGCAGTCGATATTTTTTACACAGCGAAACGCCGTCGTGGATATGTTGAATAATAGTCGCGGCGGCTTCGGCTGGCTTAAGTTCATCGTGGGAGTCGATTTTTCCGGCTACCTGATTTTCGATGAAGAAGGAAGGATTCATTCCTTTACCGGCATCGTGAAAAATGGCTCCAGCGCGCGTCAGAAGCGGGTCTGCTCCAAGGACTTCCGCAGCCTGCTCAGCCAGGTTGGCCACCTGCAACGAATGCTGGTACGAACCCGGCATGTTGCGCAGCATGAATTGCAGCAAGGGGTGATCCGGCCTCATCAAGTCCATCAACTGCAGCGCTGTCGTCACACCTAAAAGGTGCGAGAAGAGGAATTGCAGCAGCAGCGTCAGGCTGGCGGAAGCCAGGCCGTTGATGAAGGCTGTACCAAGCAGGGTGGCTAAACCGACCCAGTCGGTGATGGCATCAGAAAGGCGGTAAGCCAGAATTACCGCACTGCCGGCAACACCGATTGCCAGACCAGCCCAGAAATAGTTGGCAATGCGGCGCCCTTTGCCAAGAATAAGCACGCCAACCATGCCTGTGATGATATAAAAAATGGTCAAATCCAGGCTGTTCGGCAGCCCGTATGCCGCCAGGATGCTCAAAACCAGCGGAAAGATCAGACCGGCTTCAAGGTTGTACAGGCTAGTGAGAGTCAACGCAAATGCCGCGATCGGAAAAAAATACGGCATGATGGTCCGATTAGGAATAACGATTCTTGCGCCGTAAAGGAAAATCAGAAATGTGATTGACAGAACAACCAGAGCCCGGAAGTTCTCGATCGGCGCTATTTTCCGGCGATAAAAATACAGCGCCAGAAACACAGACATTAACCCTACCAGAGCGACCGCAGCGTACATTTCTTCCCGGCGGTCGTCTGTCTCGATCAAATTGAATGCATCCAGGGCTTCCCACACAACCGGAGAAATAATTTGACCGCGGCGAGCAATGGTTTCTCCAGATATAAATGTGCGGGTTACCGGCTCAATGGTTGCGGCAGCCTCTTCACGGGCGTTTTCGGTCAGTTCCTGGCTAAACAGGCTATTGGCAGCCACAAATGGTTCAACGACGGCGGTTACGACCTTCGCCTGGTCCTCGGGTAATGAGAAATTGATGAGGGTTGGGATGCTGCGGCGGGCTTCGATCTCCTGATCGGAGCGAATGGTGCGGCGCATAGCCTGTTCCAATACAGACAGAGATTCTTGCTGGATGGTCTGCCAGCGTCCGTCGCTCAAATTCAGGATGCTAGTAATTATTTCCGGTTGGAAAGTCACGCCATCCAGAGCTTTTAAGTCTTGAATTTTCTGGTCGAGCGTGGCAAAAGAGTCAAAGCGGACAACTGTGATGTAGTTGAGGGCAACCCGCAGTTTCTCGATTTGCGTACGGGTGATGGCTGGATCAGTCGGCAGATAGATCGGTTGAATCCGGCTGCGGGCATCCTCTTTGGCCTGACTGGTCAAAATCTCGCTGGTGTAGGTTAGTGTCCGCGGAGCCTGAACGTCCTGGCCTGAAACATCGCCTTGCGCAATATTGATGGCACTCGGGCGGATCGCAATTGGCGCAACTAAAGCGCCCAGCGCCAGTAGACTGCAGATAGCCAACAGCGCCAGACGCGGCAGAGTCCGGGTGAAGCGGTACCAGAGTTTTGACCAGAATCCTTGTTGTGTCATGAGCTGCTTTGCAGCACCTGTCGGACGATCTGGCTTACTTTGTCCCCGGCTGCGCGTCCCTGGACCCTGGGCATTAAGGCTTTCATAACTTTCCCGGTGTCGGTTAGCGTGGTTGCGCCAACTTCGGTTACTGCAGCATTAACCAGCTCCAGTAATTCTACATCGCTCAATTGTTTTGGCAGCAATTCTTCCAAAATCGCAATTTCCTGTTGGGCAGCGGAAATCAGATCATCACGATGGGCGGACTGGGCGCCTTCGATGGCTTCTCGTCGGATCTTGACTTCTTTTTGGATGATGGAAAGCAGACCGCTGTCATCCATCCCCGCGCCTTTTTCAATTTCCGCCAGTTTGACTGCCGCCAGAATTAACCGTAAAACCCGTTTACGGTCGTCACTTCCGGCTTTCATAGCGGCTTTCAAATTAGCTTCGATAGTTTCTTTTAGCGTCATACGCACCTGACCTGACGGTCAATACCCGCCAGTAACTGATATGAGATTTCGGATGTTTTCAAATGTGGCTGGTCCGATGCCCGACACATTTTGGATATCTTCTATTTTATCAAATGCACCGTTGTTTTGCCGATATGTGATGATATCCCCGGCTTTGGCTGGTCCTATTCCCGGCAGGGTGTCAAGTTGGTCCACGGTGGCGGTGTTGATGTTAATCAGCCCGTTCACCTCAATCGGGATTGACCGTTCAGTCCCGCCCACTGGCAAGGCAACTTCACCCTCAGCCATGACCACTATCTTCTGGCCGTCGGCTAATTCGGCTGCCAGGTTGAGGATCTCAACAACTGCGTCCTCGGAAAAGCCGCCGGCTGCCTGGATTGCGTCCTGGATACGGCTGTTGGGAGGTAAATTATACACGCCCGGTTGAACCACCGCGCCGGAAATGTCAATGGTCAGGTTTGTGAGCGCCGGCGTTGGCAGCAAAAGGACCGGGCTTGAGTGCGGTTTTCCAGCAGCCAACAAAATCCCCGCCGCTGCCAGCAATCCAATGACCAGGCCATATCCTAAATGAATCAAGAAACTGCGCATAGTCAAATATTACTCCAAATATACCATGAGTATATAACTGCAACTTGGAGTGTCAAGCGCCTAAAGGGGAATTTGGAGTTAGAAAAGTGGATAAAGAAATAAAAAAGCCGCGGGTTCGTTGCCGCGGCTTGATGGTCAAGATATTAATTGCGGATTAAACCGGTTCCGGCGCCGATTGTTCGACGGGAATGGGGGTTTGACTTGACGGAGCTGATAGGCGGGCTTCCTGTTCCATCATGGCTTTGAATGCCGTGATGCCAACTTCAATAATGTCCAGTGAAGGCTCGCGGGTCGTCAGGCGCTGCAATGCCAGGTTAGGTTTAATCAGCCAACGGATGACTGGTGAATCCATGTGATTGGCAGTAAAGCGGATATATTCATATGCCAGCATCGCGATCAAGGGTAAGAGGATGACCCGGCTGAGCAGCAACCAGACAGTGGGCAGCGAGCCGATCAAGGCAAATACCAGAATGGAAAGGACAATCAAGGTCAGTAAGAACGACGTGCCGCAGCGCGGGTGCTCCAACGGGTAGGTTTTGACCACCTCAGGCGTCAATTCTGCGCCGGCTTCGAAGGCATTGATGGTCTTGTGTTCGGCGCCATGGTAGGCAAAGACCCGCTCGATATCCTTCATTTTGCCGATTGCCCAGATGTAAAGCACGATCCCAGCCAGGCGGATCACACCCTCGATCACGTTCATCGCAAACGTCGAAATGCCGGTCCAATTCTGGATCAGTTTGCCCAGGGCAGCTGGACCCACGAAAAACAGCAGTACTGCCACCAGCAGCGAAACCCCGAGAGTCAGATAAAGGGCTGGACCCTCGATTTTTTCTTCTTCGCCGCCTTGAAAATTGGCGGATTTGGTCAAATAGCGGGTGCCCAGCCCCAATGCATCCCACAACAGCACCAACCCGCGTAGAAACGGAATTCTGGTAAGTTTGCTGCCATAGATGCCGGTTAAGGGTTCCTCTTCGACGACAATCGAGCCGTCGGGAAGGCGAAAAGCAGCTGCCAATCCGAACTTGCCGCGCATCAATACACCTTCGATCAGCGCCTGGCCGCCATACGACGGCATTTTTAGTTTATCTGTGCTCATTTGTTCCCTATTTCGTTACCGTTAAGCCTGACCGTAGTTATAAAAGAAATGGATTAAGGAGTCGATGCCTTTATACCAGGTTGGCAGGTGCAGTTTTTCATTGGGGGCGTGGATATTATCGTCTGACAGGCCGAAGCCGGTCAGAACCGATTCAACCCCAAGCAACCGCTGCATATCGCCAACAATCGGTACGCTTCCGCCCTCGCGTTTGTAAAGTGGTGTGGTGCCCCAGGCTGCCTCCAGACCCTTCACCAGTGACTCGACTGCCGGGTGATGGATGTCCGAGATGGAGGCTTTGCTCAAGCTGAAATTGTTCATCTCCCAGCGGACGGTCTTGGGAGTATTGGCGGTCAAATAGGCTTTCAACTGCTGTTCCACTTCCACCGGATCCTGGTCTGGGACCAGACGCATGGAAATCTTCGCCATGGCGTAGGCGGGGAGGACCGTTTTTGATCCGACGCCGATAAATCCTGAATAAAAACCGTTTACATCCAAAGTCGGTCGGGCACCAACCAGTTCTACCGGGCTGTAGCCCTTCTCGCCGTACAATGCCGGGGCGCCGGTCATTTTGAGGAAGTGAGCCTCGTCGGTTGGCAGCCGTGACAGCTGGGCTTTCTCTTCCGCATCGATGGGACGCACGCGGTCATAGAAACCAGGCAGTGTGATGCGGCCCTCGGCGTCATGCATGCCGGCAATCAGTTCCGCCAGAACGATGGCGGGGTTGTGAACCACGCCGCCGTAAAGACCGGAGTGCAGGTCATGTTCCGGACCATACACGCGCACCTCAAAGTAGGCTAAACCGCGTAAGGCATAAGTGATAGTTGGCGCGTCGGCGCCAATCATGCCGCAGTCCGGGTTTAGCGCCACGTCGCAGGCTAACAATTCGGTGTGGGATTTGATAAACGGCACCAGATTGGGCGATCCGATTTCTTCTTCGCCTTCCAGAATGAATTTAATGTTGACCGGCAGCTGACCCGCCATCATGATTGCTTCCACCGCGTTGATGCTGGCCATCACCTGGCCTTTCATATCCGAAGCACCGCGTGCGAACAAGTTTTCACCGCGTTGATTGGGATCGAAGGGTTGGGTAGCCCAAAGCTCTAGCGGGTCGGCCGGCTGTACGTCGTAATGACCATAAATTAACACGATGGGGGCGTCGGCCCGGGCGCAAAAGCAATCTCCGTAAACGACCGGATGGCCGCCGGTCGGCAGGATTTGTACATTCTTCATGCCGATGCTGGTGAGTTTCTTTGCCAGCCATTCGGCTGTTTTCTGCACATCGGCGTTATTTTCCGGGGCAGTTGAAATGGATGGTATGCGGATCAATTCTTTAAGTTGATCAAGGAATTCGGTTTGGTGAGAATGCGCATATTCGATTGCCTGGCTGCGTGAATCCATGGTTACCTCCGGAAATAAAAGTTGGCATGATTATATGCCAAAAATTTTGATTTTCCAGTTGTCCGGTGAATCGTCGGTCAAGTTGTTGTCTTAACGCCAAGAGGTTTATGCTAAAATAGAACCAGGGTTCGGTGGTCAGTTCAAGCATATGCTTGGCTGGCGTCGGGCCGGATGAGAAGAGCTCGTCGAAAAGCGCCGCCTTCCTACTCCACCGATCCTATGGCAAACCCATTTCCCCTGCGCAGCGTTCCGGTCGAAGTGATCCAGTTTCGCATTGTTGCGAAAGAGGGGAACCGTTTAACCGATAGAGTTTTCTATCGGTTTTGTCCATTAACGCATCCAACGATTATTGATGGAAGGCAGCCATGATAATTACAAACGGAAAAATTATTACCTGGGAACAACCAAACCGCATTTTGGAAGGGCAAGCGCTGCGGATCGAGGGCTCGAAAATTGTAGAAATTGGTCCGCAAAGCGCGCTGCTGGAAGAATATCCTCAGGAAGAACGGATTGATGCGCATAGCCAATATGTGATGCCTGGGAATATCTGCGCTCACACGCATTTTTATGGAGCTTTTTCCCGTGGAATGGGCATTCCAGGTCCAGCGCCCAAAGATTTCCCGGAGATTCTATCCAAATTGTGGTGGTCGCTGGATAAAGCGCTCTCCCTCGACGATGTGCGCTTTTCAACATTGGTATGTCTGATCGATGCAGTTAAGCACGGCACGACCACGCTCATAGACCATCATGCCTCGCCGAATGCCATCAGCGGCTCGTTGACGGAAGTTGCTATGGCTGTCAAGGAAGCCGGTGTCCGAGGTTCGCTGTGTTATGAGGTGACTGATCGTGAAGGGGAGCAGGGCACGCAGGACGGAATTGCCGAAAACATTCGTTTCATCCAGGCAGTTAAATCCGACAGGAGCGGGCAGTTGGCGGCGACTTTTGGTTTGCATGCCAGCCTGACGCTCTCCGAAAAAACGCTGGAAGCCTGCCGCGCGGCCTGCCCGGATGATGTTGGCTTCCATGTTCACGTTGCCGAACATCCGGTGGATGAATATGACAGCCTGCAAAAAAGCGGCCTACGCGTGGTAGACCGGCTGCAAAAACACGGTATTCTTGGTCCGCGCGCTCTGGCGGTACACGCTGTGCATGTGGACGTACGGGAAGTCGAATTGCTGGCTGAAAGTCAAACATGGGTCACCCATCAGCCACGCTCCAATATGAACAATGCGGTCGGAATGTCGCAGCCAGAAGCGATGATGCGCGCCGGGATCAAGGTATGCCTAGGCAATGACGGTTTCTCCAACCAGATGTGGGAGGAATGGAAAACCGCTTACCTGGCACACAAGCTTTGGAACCATGATCCGCGCCGCATGAGCGGCACTGACGTAGTGCAAATGGCAGTCTACAACAACGCCCTATTGGCTGAGCAGCAATTTGGCGTTGGGCCGATCGGTTCGATCGTTCCGGGAGCCCAGGCTGACCTCATCTTCGTCGATTACCATCCCTTCACAGAACTGACAGCC
>DATBWK010000196.1:0-2564 GCA_036514835.1 Bellilinea sp. | reverse complement strand
AACCACGATGTCCGTGGTCTGTGGTCCGCTTTCGGCTGCCTGCTCGCCGGCATTCAGATTCAATACCGCATAGAGGGCAACCAATCCTAGGATGAGGACGATAGCAAACACGATTAAAAGTTTTCCTAGCCTCATAGCTGAACCCTTTCCGCTATTTCTTGGTGGTGAAATCGACAGGAGCGGACCTGCCTATTAGCTTACTCGACACCTATAATTGGCATCAAGGCAGGGCAAGTCTACCTGAAATGAAGGTACTTCGCCACAAAATTGCTAAACTTTAGCTCAGGCTGTTTAAGCTACGTAGCCCTGGATACCCAGGGCTACGATCAAGCGCAGAAGATCTTTATATGGCATTGATAATTGTCGTCAGGGCATCGACAATCGCGTCGCCGAGCAGGCTCCACGTAACAATCCCGACGATGGCAACTAGTACAATGATCAATACGTACTCGACCATTCCTTGGCCTTTTTCGTTATGAAACAACATAGTAATCCTCCTTTCGGCAAAATTTCCGCAAACAATATCGGAAGCATGGTAATTATAGGAAAAGATCAATCCGCCCGCAATAGAAACTAGGTACTAGTAAGACCTTTTATATCTACGGGCTCGGACGGGAGGTTAAAGCTGAAGCGGGCACCTTTGCCCACGGCGCTATCTAGCTCGAAACTACCGCCCAGCATTTCCATGCGCTCACGGATAGCCTTGATGGTCAGTTCAGCCTCGGTTGGCACGGCATAAGGGTCGAAGCCACGGCCATTATCCTCAATGCTGCCTTTCACCTGGCGTTCTCCCAAATCCAGCTGTACCTTGACGGTGGTAGCCTGGCTGTGGAGGGCAGTGTTACTTAGCAGCTCCTGGATGGCGCGAAATACGATCACTTCTAAGGTGGGCTCTAAGCGGCGTTCGGAACCCGATACATTGACGTTGATCTCTAGCCCCAGTTTCTTTGCCAGGTAGTCGGCGTAGCGCTTGACCGTGGGCACCAAGCCCAAGTCATCCAACATCATGGGACGCAAGTCAAAAATAAAGTCTCGCACCTTCTGAAAGGTATGGGAAGCGGCTTCTTTGAGGGTATTAAGCTCCTGGCGAGCTTGATCCTGGTCCACTTCGAAGAGACGCAGCGCAATCTCAGTCTGCAAGATAAAGTTGGATAAGGCTTGCGCCGGGCCATCATGCATTTGGCGGGAAAGGCGCTGCCGTTCAGCCTCCTGCGCCTGGGTCATGATCTCGATGGAGGCATGCGGGCTGCGCCCGTCTTTCTCTGCAGAGACCTCCACCTGGCTGGCGGCTTCTATTTTGTCGAGCACCTGGAGGATACGTTCCAAGTGGTTGCGATCGCTGGATAGCTTCTCCAGCTGGCCGCGCATGACCACCAGACGTTGCTGCGCATCCATGGCAGCGTCGTAGGCTACGCGGATGT
The DNA here is from genome assembly GCA_036514835.1 of Bellilinea sp. GTDB lineage: Bacteria > Chloroflexota > Anaerolineae > Anaerolineales > Anaerolineaceae > Bellilinea. The sequence goes on along the minus strand of DATBWK010000196.1, from coordinate 1,143 downwards.
CGCTGGGTGGCACTTCGTCGATCTGCGACTGGATCTGTTGCAGGTGGGCGTTGATGGTGGCGTTGCGCTGGGTAAGCTTATCTACCTCGACTTTGCTTTGTTCTAAAAGCAGGTCGATCTCCTTTAGCTCCCGCTGGGTCTGGTTTTTCTCCTTGTCTAAGTCCTCAAAGCTCACTTTTTTGTTTTGAGGGGAGTCGGAGTTTTTGATGGTCCGTGCAGCTGGCAAGGTTACTCCTGGGTTTTGGCTTGAGTCTCGACCAACCGCACCCACCCTTGTCGCAAAGCGTAAACGGCGGCCTGGGTGCGATCCTCAACATTTAACTTGCGCAAAATAGCGGTCACATGGTTTTTAACCGTTTGGTGGCTGATCTCGAGGGCAACCGCGATCTCTTTATTGCTCAATCCACGGGTAACGCATTCCAATACTTCCATTTCCCGGCTGGAAAGCGAAGCCTGCGGAGAGCCGGGATCGCTGTAGGCGCGTTGTCCAAAGGCATGTTCAGTCAGCCAATGCTCCACACCGGGGGCATCCAGAATCTGTTCGGCCACTACATAGCTGCCCTTGCAAACCGCGCGCACAATATTCACCAATTTGGGAGGATCGATGTCCTTGACGCAATAAGCGGCTGCTCCCGCCGCCATGGCGTGGACCACCTGGGTGTTGTCATCATAGGCTGTCAGCAGGATGACCCGTGTTGGGCAATGGGCTTCTTTAAGGTGGCGGGTCAGTTGCTGCCCGTTGAAAACGGGCAGGTTCACGTCAACAATGGCAACCTGGGGTTCCAGCTTCTTGATTAGTTCCAGACCCTCACTGCCGTTGGAAGCTTGACCAAGGACCTTGAAATCTTTTTCCAAAGCAAACGAATCCACCACGCCCTGGCGAAAAATCGGATGGTCATCTACCACAACCAGCGTGATCTTTGCCATCTAGCCTCGATTAAAACTTCTCCACAGATTTAAGATTATAAAATGAGTATAGCATAGGCCAAAATCCGCACAGAATTCCCATAAGGATAAATTTTCACCAAGCTTTCGCACCAGCTGGGGTAATTACTTATCGGCCAGGGCCCATAAGTTCAACCCCAATTCAAAGGAGCCAAATCTCACCCGGCCCAACCCGAAACCAGCCCGTCCAAAACTCCA
>DATBWK010000195.1:0-5442 GCA_036514835.1 Bellilinea sp. | reverse complement strand
GTGTATTCCGGCATATCGAAGCTGACGCGCACATGGCTTTGTGCCGCCAGGTTATAAATTTCATCCGGACGGACGTTGTAAATAATGTTTGAGATAGTTTCCGCCACCGAGATGTCGCCGTAATGCAAGTGCAACTTGACTTCACCGCCGTTGGGATGCGGGTCGTGGTAGATGTGGTCGATGCGGCGGGTGTTGAAGGTGCTGGCGCGGCGAATGATCCCGTGGACTTCATATCCTTTGTGCAGCAGCAGCTCTGCCAGGTAAGAACCATCCTGGCCGGTGATGCCGGTAATTAGCGCTTTTTTCAAGTCATGCCTCCTGGGGTGATGGCAGCCCAAAAATTGGGGACGGTAGAGCCATCCAATAGGCAAGTATAAAGGAGGGAGGCGGAACTGTCAATTAACATTAAATAATACGAGGGTGTCCAACCGGACACCCTCGTTCTAGCTGACTTAATTAACCTTCCACCGTTGCCGGCTCTTCCTTTTTCTTCTTCACTTCTTCTGCTTTAGTGAAGACCAGTTGTTTGTTTTCCGTATCCAGGTCCACGATGACGGTGTCGCCTTTATCAAACTGGCCTGCCAGGACGCTGATCGACAGCGGGCTTTCCACATGCTTTTGCAGTGCACGGCGCAGCGGCCGGGCGCCAAAGCCGGGATCAAACCCGACCTCGGCCAACCAGTGGACAGCCGCCTCGGTGATGGAGACATTCAAACCGTGCTCAGCCAACCGTTCGCGAACTTCCTGCATCTGCAGATCGACAATCTTGTACATCTGCTCGATCGACAGCGGTGAGAACATGATGATCTCATCAATACGGTTGAGGAACTCCGGCCGGAAGGTAGTTTTCAACGCCTTCTGGATCTTTTCGTGCTGGGCGCGGTCCTCATCAGAGCTGTTGTCCTGCAGGAAGCCCAGGGTGCCACCCTGGCGCACAAATTCGGTGCCAAGGTTGCTGGTCATGATTAAGACGGTATTGCGGAAGTCCACCACCTGACCCTGTCCGTCCGTCAATCGGCCGTCATCCAGGATCTGCAGCAGCGCATTCCACACCTCGGGATGAGCCTTCTCGATTTCATCGAACAAGATCACGCGATACGGGCGGCGGCGTACGGCTTCAGTCAGTTGACCGCCTTCCTCGTAGCCAACATAGCCCGGAGGAGCGCCGAACAGGCGGGAAACGGTATGCTGCTCGCGGTATTCACTCATGTCCAGGCGCACCATGGCTTCCTCGTCGCCGAACATGAACTCAGCCAGCGCTTTTGCCAGCTCGGTCTTGCCGACGCCGGAGGGGCCGATGAAGATAAACGAACCAATCGGACGGCGCGGATCTTTGAGCCCGGCACGGGCGCGGCGAATGGCATCTGAAATGGCTTTAATGGCCTCTTCCTGGCCGATTACGCGCTCGGAAAGCCGCTCTTCCATGTGCAGCAAGCGGTCCGCTTCCGATTCCAACATTTGGCTGACGGGAATGCCGGTCCACTGCGCCACGACCTGGGCAATGTCATTGACATCCACCACTTCATCCAATTTGTGCTCGGTCTCCCATTTGTCCCGCAGTTCGTTGAATTCCTCTTCCATGCGCAGGCGATCGGCCTTCTTGCGGGCAGCGCGTTCGTAATCGCGCTCGACACCGGCCTGTTCTTCTTCCGCGGCCAGTTTATCCAGCTCGGTCTTTCTGTCTTTCAATTCAGGCGGCAGCGAAAACAGTGCCACGCGTAGTTTTGCCGCGGCCTCATCCATCAAGTCAATGGCCTTGTCCGGCAAGCGCCGGTCGGTCACATACTTGGAAGATAAGCGGGCAGCAGCCGTCAGAGCCTCGTCGGAGAAATGAACTTTGTGATGGGCTTCATAGCGGTCGCGCAGGCCAAACAACATCTTGATGGTGTCATCAATAGAAGGCTCTTCCACATAAACGGGTGCAAAACGCCGTTCGAGCGCCGAGTCCTTTTCGATATGTTTATGGTATTCATCCAGCGTGGTGGCGCCGATGCATTGCAGTTCGCCGCGCGCCAGGGCTGGTTTGAGCATGTTGGAGGCGTCCATGGCGCCTTGTGCGGCGCCGGCCCCCACCACGGTATGCAGCTCATCGATGAACAGGATGATTTCACCTTCGGAGCGTTGCACCTCTTCGATGGCGGCTTTCAGCCGTTCCTCGAACTCGCCGCGGAAGCGGCTGCCGGCGATCATGGCGCCCAGGTCAAGCGAAGTGACGCGTTTGCCCATTAGAATTTCAGGAACATCATTGCTGGCAATTTTTTGTGCTAACCCCTCAACAATGGCGGTTTTGCCCACACCAGCTTCGCCGATCAGTACCGGGTTGTTCTTGGTGCGGCGCGAAAGAACTTGCATCACCCGTAAAATCTCTTTATCGCGGCCAATGACCGGATCCAGCTTGCCCTCACGGGCCAGTTGCGTCAGATCGCGCGAGTATTTTTCCAGGGTGCGATAGCGTGTCTCAGCCTGCGGGTCAGTCACACGTTGACCACCGCGCAGCTGCATGACAGCGTCCAGCACACGTTCGCGGGTAATGCCGGCGCCTTCCAGCAAGCGGGCAGCCGGTGTATTGCGCTCGCTCAGAATCGCCAGGAAGATATGTTCCGTCGAAATGTACTCGTCTTTCAACTTGCTGGCTTCTTCATTTGCCAGGTCCACGATGCGCTTTACGCGCGGGGTGATGAATATCTGCCCGGCGCCGCCGCCAAAAATGCTGGCTTTCGGGCTGGTGCGCAGGATATAGTCGAGCCGTTCGGCCAGGGTGGCCGGGTCAACCTTTAAAATTTCTAGTATTTGCGGAATCACGCCTTGGGGTTGCTCGATCAACGCCAGCAGAATGTGCTCGCTGTCGATCTGGTTGTGCCCGTAACGCTGGATGATCTCCGCGGCGCGTTGGGCAGCTTCCTGGGCGCGTTCTGTAAATCGGTCAAATCGCATCATAAGGGTATTGTCCTTGGTAATTTAATCTAATGAACCTAAAGGATTATAGCATTTTGAGATTAACAAAAACCATGCGAAACATAAGAGGAATATAAGCGATTTCGGCTTTTCCCTCTTGGTAACATCCTGCAAGTTTGGTGCCTATGCCTGATAAACGATGCGGCCTTCCGCCATGGTCGTTCGGACGTTGAGATCGGCATCCAGCAGGACCAGGTCGGCGTCGTGACCGGCTTCCAGCACGCCCTTTTGATGGGCAATCCCGATGGCGCGGGCAGGCGTCAGGCTGACGACCGGCCAAATTTCAGAAAGCGGCCGCCGCACATTGGCAGAAAAATTCTTAAGCGCCTGGTCCAGGTTCAACAGACTGCCGGCCAGGGTCCCATCCGTCAGGCGAACACTGTCGCCCATGACGATGACTTTACGCTGATCGTGGTCGTATTCACCATCCGGTAAACCGCTAGCGCGGGTGGAATCAGATACCAGCAGCATGCCGTATGCACCTTTAGCCTGGAATAAAATTTGCTGCGCGGCCGGATGAACGTGTATATTATCGGCAATCAACTCGCAGCGCAGTTCAGGCATGGTCAACCCCGCACCGACCACCCCCGGTTGACGGTGATGCAGCGCACCCATGGCGTTGAAACAATGGGTCAAATGCCGTACCCCATGCGAGACAGCCACCTGCATTTCTTCATAGGTTGCCGCCGTATGCCCGGCAGACACGGTGATTCCGTTGCGGGTGCATTCTTCAATCATCCACAAGTTTTCCGGATTTTCTGGGGCTAAAACCACCACCCGTACCATCTCATCTGCCAGAAATTTTTGCGCAGTCTCCCGGTCAGATGCCGAGCGGATTTGACTATGAACCTGAGCGCCAGCCCGATTCGGATTGAGGTAGGGACCTTCCAGGTAGGCTCCGATCAGGGTTGCCCCGCCGGCAATTTGCCCGTAAACCTTGCGAATGGCTTCCAATGCCCGGCTGATTTCAGCGTCCGGCGCGGTCCAGGTGGCAGCCAGGAAGGAGGTCACCCCGTGCTGGGCCAGATGGCGGGCAATGGCCTGCAATCCATCCTGAGAGGCATCCATGACATCATGACCAAGCGCTCCGTGCACGTGCATATCGATGAACCCGGGCAGCAAATCCAAACCCTGAGCGTCGATTACCTGAAGATCATCTGCCAGAATCGCGGCGGGCGGCGAATCATTGCCAAGCGCAGCAATTGACCGACCCTCAACCAACAGCCAACCGGGTTCGAAAACCGTGGTTGGGCTAAAAACGCGTGCATTTTGAAAAAGAATTTTATCCATCAGCGCTCATTGCTCTCATTCGAAGAATGACCTCATTTTAGCATCCTGTGACCGGTTTGGGGACGGACTCCCTTTGACCAGAGCCAGTTGTTTATACGCATGACAACACTTGAATGACGGTGTAAAATATTCGATATGAATGGACCTTACCACTTCTATAGCCCGAACATTCGACCGCTCTTAAAACGCAAAGACCTGTCCGCGGTTGCCAACCTGGTTGAGACCTGCTTCGCGGATACCATGGACCCGGACGGCCGCGATTACATTCAACATTTGCGCTTTCTGGCGCAAGGCCACACCGGCTGGGGAACCAATCCGTTTGCCGAGGTCCAGTTGCCCGTGCAGGGCTTTTTGTGGGAGGAAGACGGGTTGATTGTCGGTAATCTGACCCTGATTCCGTTCAGCAGCCGGGGATCGCGTTATTATTTGATTGCCAATGTCGCCACGCATCCCGGCTACCGCCGGCGCGGGATTGCCCGTAAATTGACGCTGACAGGCCTGGAGTATGCCAAATCGCACGGCGCGGTGTCAACCTGGCTGCATGTGCGGGATGATAACCTGCACGCTCAGGACCTTTACCTCAATCTAGGGTTTTCCGAACGCCTGCGGCGCACCCTTTGGCAGGCGGATACGTATATAGATCCGGAAGCGCCTGCGAGCCTGGACGGTGTGCAAATTGGTAAGCGCCATACCCGCGACTGGGCTCAACAATCGGCCTGGCTGGACCGGATTTACCCGCCGGAAGTTGCCTGGAACTTGCCGCTCAACAAAAGCCGACTGCAGCCTGGATTTTTTAGGGAGTTGCAGCTGGCGATGTCTGGCGAACAAGTAGCACACCTGGCAGCCCGCAAGAGCGGCGAGTTGATCGGATTGGTAACCTGGGAGCCGACACGGATGTATGCCGATACGCTGTGGCTGGCGACCGAGCCGAACTGCGAAGATGAAGCTGTCCGTGCGCTGCTGCCAGGGATTCGCCGGGCGCTGCACCGCAAACGCCCATTGATTGTCAATTACCCGAGCGGGCGGGCGCAGGCAGCCTTCGAACAAAGCGGATTTCAACCGCACATGACGTTGATCTGGATGGAAGCCGGTTTTTCAACCTTAGGAGGATGACATGAGATTTATCATACGTTTGCTGATTAACGCCGTTGGTCTGTATGCCGCAGTTTATCTGCTTGGCGGGACCTATATTTTTCC
>DATBWK010000194.1:0-4535 GCA_036514835.1 Bellilinea sp. | reverse complement strand
AGGCACCCCTGCTGTTGTGCAAACTCCCACGTTAATGCCTACCGCCGGACCATTCTTAGTGGTCGATCGCCAGCCAGTCTGCGACGGCGCAACCAGCGGCTTGCTGCAAATTGAACTGCGTGACCGTGAAGGTTACCCGGCGCCGGGAATTCAAATCAACGTGACCTGGGATGGTGGAGTGGATACCTTTTTCACGGGTCTGAAACCTGCCATCAGCACGGGCTACGCGGATTTTCAGATGACGCCGGGGGTGAGTTACAACCTGCAGGTGGGCGAAGGCGGCGAAACGTTGACTGCCATCAGCGCGCCGGATTGCACGGATGCCAGCGGGAATGCCTATGCCGGCGGGGTGAAATTAGTTTTCGGTCAATAATGAACGACGATTATGTCGTTCGCGCCAGATAATCACCGACGATACTGCAGTCATGACGATATAAGCTGCCAACACGCTTACCCCGCTTCCATTGATCCCTAACCGCGGGATGGCAACGACTGCCAGTCCCATGATCATTGCGGACAGGAACAGGTTGAGCAGTGTCATCAATTTGACCTTTTTATAGATCCGCAGGTAATTGATATAAGCCTGATTAAAAGTGATAAAGGGGGATGCCAATGCCAGTAACCGCAGCAGGCCGCTTGAATTCTGGGTATATTCCGGGCCAAACAGCGAGAGCAGCGGCGCTGCCAGGGAATATACCGCTACAGCCGTGATCAGCGAAACACCAATTGCCACCCCGCCGGTTCGCCACAGAATTCGGTCTGCCCCATCGTGGTCATTCGAGCTTTCGGCAAAAGCCGAATTGAGCAGCGCCACAGCCGGTCCGGTGATCATCCAGCCGATCATGAGCGGGATGTAGGCGTGAGCGCTGGGCACTGGTCCAAGCAGCTCCAGAATCAGCATCGGAAACACCAGCTGCGGCAGCACGAGGAGAAGGTTGGTCAAATGACTGCCCAGTGAAAACGGTATCAGGGTGCCAAGCATGCTGACATCGACGCGGCTGGTCAGGCGGTATGCTGGCTCAACTTTACGTAAATGCAGCCCGGCTGAAAACGCCAAAGCTAAAATGAAAGCCAGCATGGTAGAGGTTACCAGGCCCAACGAGCCTCGTCCGACAAACGGGAAAATGAGGACGACCCGAGCCAGCTGGCTGACCAAAGTGTAAGCAAATGAATATTTTGCCTCGCGGTAGGCCACAAAGGCATCCCGAACGATGGCGCCCACGGCGATAACGCTCACAAGAGTCACAAAAACCAGGTTAAAAGTGACTCCGCCCAGTTCAGCAGTTAGTTTGGCTGCCCACCAGGGAGCCCCGGCCAGGTAACCCAGGGCGAATAGTATTCCAGTGACCAGGTTGACAACGAAAACTGTTTGAAGCAGGCGGGGACGGTCAGAGGCGGCGGGTAAAAAGCGGATGAGCCCGATGCTCAAGCCAAGATTTGCCAACATGGCGAGCAGTGTTGCTGCCGAAATCACTACCGATGCCAGCCCAATATCATGGGCGCCGTACAGGTTGCCGGCTAAAGCCCAAAAAACAAAACCGACCAGCCCGGGCAGGTAATTCGCCACCAACAGGTAGCCCGCATTTTGATACAAACGCTGGCTAAACATACCCGCGAATTTGACGCCAAAATCCGAGAAAAAGGACGGTTTCATAGAGTCAACCGAGCGCCTGATAAACAGCCAGGGTTTGGCGGGCTGCTGATTCCCAACTGAAGCGCTTGAGGTTTTCATAACCGTCAGCTGTCAGCCGGGAACGCAGCTCGGAGTCAGACAGAACCTTGACCAGGCTGGCAGCAATTGCTTCCACATCCAGCGGGTCGAAGAAAATGGCTGCATCACCGCATACTTCGGGCAGGGAAGCGCGGTCCGAACTGAGAACCGGCACGCCGACAGCCATGGCTTCCAGCGCCGGCAGGCCAAAGCCTTCGTAGAGAGATGGAAACGCATAGACCGATGCATGCGCCAGTAATTCGGCCAACTCATCATCGGAAATATAGCCCGTGACGCGGATGTCACTCGACTCGTCGACCACAGTTTTGATTTGTCGGGCGGTGCCGGCATGGTCAGGCAAGTGTCCCCCCACGATCAACTGGAAAGCGTGCGCCAATTGATGATTGGCGCGCAGGAAAGCTTCCACCAGCCGCGGAATATTCTTGTGCGGCGATTTGCTGCTCAAAACGAAGACGTAGGGTCGGTTGATGCGGTGCTTAAGGATCAATTCATCCCACGATGCCTGTTCACGAGACTCGCGTTCCTTGGGAGCCAACAAAATGGCGGTTACTTTATCAGCTGAGATGCACAACCGCTGGATAATATCGCCGCGCGTAAACTCTGATATGGTGATAATTTGGTTAACTCGCCTGGCGGAATTCTCGACGAAGAATTTTTGCACTGCCCGGGTAAAAGAGGTGAATGATTGTGGAATTGCACGGTAATTCAGGTCTGGGATGGTGACGATGGACTTCATGGAAAGCATCAGCGGCGAGATATAACCGAGGGAATGCACCAAATCGAGTTGATAACCGCGCGCCTGCGAAGGCAGAATCAATTGCTCCCAGAGGAAGCGCGATACACGGTTGGTGGCGTTGATCGGACAGGGCACGAAGGTAAAATTCTCACCCACCTGGAAAGTGCGAGGATTAGTCTCGCGGTTGGTGAAGATGAAGTATTGGTTGGCCGAATCAATTTTTGCCAGGGCATTGATCAGCGATACGGCGTAAGTTTCAGTGCCGCCGACGATGCCGGGGATCATGAAAAGCAGGTTGAGACCGATGCGCATGAGGGAAAGAAGATACCTGGAAGTTGAATGAACTTATTGTACCAAGGATGGATGGTTAACCCATTGGAAGAACGAGATACCAGTCCGACTTAAGCCATTGTTCCATGATCACTTTACAATGCTGTCAACCAGATATTTTCTGAAACTTTAACTCATATAATAAGTATTGCATTCGGATTCGGTTGACTGCGCCGAATCCAGTAACAGTTATATCCTTCTGATTACGAATATGGGATCTACCGCTGTTGAGAAAAATTTCACTCTTCTGGGACCGTGTATGAACAACAGAAAAATTTTCCCATTCGAGATTGCGTTCATATTTTTTGCCCTGTCCCTGTTATTTTTTACCCGCATGCCCAATGTTCCTCTTGAGGAAGATGAGATTTACTATATCGCCGCAAGCCCACAGCTGGAAGAGTGGGTCAACCTGGAAACAGACGCCGAATCGTGGCAAATAAATTATTGGACACTTTCAGCCCCGGCTCTGCCAAAATACATCATTGCCATCGGCAGGTTACTAGGCGGCTATCAGCGGGATGAATTACTCATTCCGTATGATAATACGATCAGCTACCAGGAAAATGTACTGGCGGGAAACGTTCCATCCGATAAATTATTAATGGCTTCCAGAGCGCCGATGGTTATTCTGGCGGTATTAACCGGATTACTGATTTATATCTTGTTATTAAAGGGAATTGGCCGTTTCGCTGCCATAATCTGGCTGGCATTGTTTGCCAGCAATCCATCCCTCGACAGGATCCTGCTTCCGGCGATGTCCGAACCACCCATGTTGTTTTTCAGCGTGCTGGCTTTCATTTTAATCTTTATGGGTCTAAAGCGGTTGCACTATTTCCTGGAGCAGGGTGCCGATAATGCAAAAATGGCAAGAATATATTTGTCTTTTATTGTAGCGGGATTGAGTCTCGGTCTGGCTGCCGCCAGTAAAATTAATGCATTCATGTTATTAATTCCATTCGGTATTCTGCTCATCTATTCAATTTTTGTTCCATATTCCCCAGTACCGGTTAAATTAAAAATCGCTTACCTGATCCGTATATTTGGGATTTGCAGTCTTTCTGCTTTAATTATTTTTATTATCCTTAACCCTTCGTTATACCTGAATCCAATTAGAGGTCTGGGGTGGATGTTCCAATTTCGCATCAATGCAATGGAATGGCAAATCCCACGAAATCCGCAGTTTATCTCCATCCCAATTATTCAACGCTGGATTAAAATCCTGCAGGATTTGGTAACCACCAACGCGTCCATTCGCGGCAGCCTGGGCTTATATATCAATTCAGGCTTAGCGTTATTTGGGCTTACCTTGCTCATACACTCCGTAGTTACAAGCATTAAACGCCGCCTGCCGTTGGAATTGCTGCCGTCCATTATGGTCTACTTTTCGATCATGATCATCGCAGCGTTTATGTCACCGCTGGATTGGCTGGGTTATTTTCTCTTTCCCATCATCGGGCTCATGCTTCTCAATTCCTACAGCGCTGCATTCCTGATGGAGAAGGTCATATTGTTTGCAATGAAGAAGAGTCAAAAGCCGCAAGTCGATAGTACAGCTGGTTGAGAATGATTCTTCGTAAGAACAAATTGGTCACAGGCTGGCTGAGGAACAGTGGGTATTATATTAGACAATTTGAGCATCACTAACAAATATAGGTCAATTTCTGTCCGCGGATTCTAAAGAATTGAAAGCGCATACCAGAAACTTTAGGGCAAAGATCCGTTCAGGAAACTGGGTCG
>DATBWK010000193.1:0-4545 GCA_036514835.1 Bellilinea sp. | reverse complement strand
GGCGTAAGATAAGAGCATGGATCTTGGGAAACCCTCTTTTACTGGTATTCGCCGTTGGATGAACGGCTCACTCCCATGGGTGGCGCTGGCGCTTTTGATTTTCGGTGCCGGCGCCGCCATCGGATGGGCCTTGCTCGGGTCACCGGCGCAGCGGCTCACCACGGATCGTATTGTTTACAGCGAGCCGGTCCAGTTGATGCACGATCAAATGCATTACCGCATGATGGGCGCAGCCCTGACCACTCCGGCAGCCGGCACCAGCCCCGCCGCTGAGCTGCCAGTTCGGTTCCACAATTTTGGCACCGTAAAACAGTCGCAAGTAGCCAGCTGGTCTTTTGAGATCGCCAATCGCGGAAATGCCGCTCTGGTCATCTCCTCCGGCTACACCACCTGCGGCTGCACCACGGCTGAGTTAAGCACTGCTGAAATTCCGGCAGATAAGTCTGGATTAGTCACAGTCTATTTCGACCCGCAGCACGCATCACCCGGATCGGTCGTACGGCGCGGCGTGATCCTCGAGACCAACGATCCGCAGCGCCCGCAGATTGAGATCTGGATTCAAGCAACGGTAGCAAATTAGATGTTTACAGGAAAACGAGGATGAGATGAACAAAGTATTCATTGGATTGATCATTGGGGTAGCTGTTCTTGGGCTGATTGCCGCCGGGGTGTTGGCAGCCAGCTGGTTCTGGACCGGGCAAGCCGTGCCGCGTGTGGGATCGAACTTCTTTGGAATGCCCATGATGAGCGCGCTGCGGCTGCCCGGTTTTATGGCAAACTGGTTCAATGGCCCGGATAGTCCGGCAACTGGCTGCGGCCAAACCAGCGGTTCAAATTCGTTTTTCGGCGGGATGATGGGCAACCGCGGCACAAGATATGGCGGCATGATGGGCGGTCAATCCTTTGGCGGGATGATGGGCGGCTACCGCGGGGCGAGGCCGGATAATGCCGCGAATGCTTGCCCGTTCATTAATCCCGGCAATCCCGATCAAAGCGGCACCCGCCTCACGATCGAAGAGGTTCAGGCAAAGCTGGAAGCCTACTTGGTCGATGATTCGAACCTTGAACTGGCCGAGATCATGGAATTCGAGCAGAACTTTTACGCGGTAGTGCTGGAAAAAGATACCGGGCGCGGCGCGATGGAATTGCTGGTTGATCCTTTCACCGGATCCATCTATCCGGAACACGGCCCCAACATGATGTGGAACGAGAAATACGGCCATATGGGTGGCTGGTATGCCACCACTGGCGGCACGCTAACGTTGGAAGAAGCCGCGGCAGCAGCCCAGGCTGATTTGGATCAGGAAATTTCGGGTGCTCAGGTTGAGGGTATGGGCATCGCATTTTATGGTTATTTCACGTTTGATTACAGCATCGATGGCCAAATCGCTGGGATGTTGAGTGTGCACAATAACGGTCAAATCTGGCTGCACACCTGGCATGGAAATTTCATCAGCGAAGTCGAACTGGCGGAATAAACCCCAGCAGTTTGAAACAGGGTGAGCTGACTGAATAGCTCACCCTGTTTTTGTTTAATCCAACCTGGACTGGTTTTGAGGGTGAGTTTATCGGGCTTATCTTGTATAATCAATGGAATATCCGAATCAGCAGCCGAACAAACAATACCTGGCTGCAGGGTGATGGTCATTGCAGGTTTAGCATATGGCTCATTGGGGGAAGAATCCAAATTCTAGCGGTATAGACCAGATCCAGGCTGAGGCCTGGAAAAGTGTGTTTAAAAGCCTGGATTCAAACCCGCAGCCTTTCATCCTGTTCGACAATGAGCTGCGCGTGATTGGCTGCAACCAGGCAGCCGCCCTTCTGGCAGAACGGTTAACCGAAAAACCCCTGGCAGCCGGCGGCTCGCTGTTGGATCTCTTCGGTCCATTGTCACAGGAACTCGACAAATCCATCCAGCAAGCCAGCCAGGGCATCGATTCCACCCTGGAGTTATCCTTCTCCAACCGCTCGTTTATGCTGTATTTTTCACCCCTGGTGTCGCTCGATGGACAGGTACCGGCAGTGCTGCTCAATATGGTTGATGCACAAAATAGCGGGCAGCCTGAGATCTGGCTGCGCCGCCAGCAGGAACAGGTTGAGGAGCAAGTGATCGTACGTACTGCCGCGTTGGAGGAATCCAACCGTCAACTGCGGCGTGAAATCGAAAAATTACTGAACAGCGACATTAACCTGCATGTCAACGAACCATTTTTCTGGCAAAACTTCCTCAACTTGCCTGACCCGATCTTGATCTGGGGCAAGGATAAAGATGGAGATATCCGCCTGGTGGTAGCCAATCAAGCCGCCGCCAATCTGTCGAACATTGCGCTGCAGGATATGACCGGCTTGCTGCTCGATGATTTTTACGCCAATTCCCTGCATTTTACGGGTCTGGTGGAGACTGCTTTCGCTACGGGGAAGTCACGCCAGGAGGAATTTTCTTATATAAGCACGGTGACGCAGGATCAAAAGTGGGTGACCTGTGATTGTATTCAGCTGTCAGAGCAGTACGTACTGAACATCCTGCGCGACATCAGTCCGCAGAAAACCCGGCAGCAAATGGACGAAAACACCCGCAACCAGATCGAACTGCTGCGTCAGGCCATGACAGCCTTTACCTCGGTACTGAACATGGAGCAGGTACTGAAAAATGTGCTGGAGTATCTGCAAAAACTAATTCCATACGACCGGGTGATCCTGTACATGCTGGCAGGCAGCAAACTGCGCGTTCAGGCAGCCAGCGGTTTTACACCGGACAATGATCCGCTTGACCTGGAAATTTCCGCCCGCAATCCGCAGTTCGAGGCAATCAACCGCAACCGCACACCGCTGTTCCTGCCAAATGCGCTGGAATACCGTCCCTTTGAATCGCTCGGACCGCTCAACTGCGGTCAAAGCTGGCTGGGCGTTCCCCTGCTCGGTCACGGACAGGTGCTTGGTTATTTAAGCGTTTACTCGGATACCCCGGCTTTGTACGGCAGCGAGCACACCCGGCTGGCTGAGATTTTTGCCAATGAGGCTTCGATTGCCATTGAAAACGCGCGCCTGTTTGAACAGGTCCAGCTGCTGGCAGTCACCGATGAACTGACCGGTTTCTACAACCGCCGATATTTTTATGAACTTGTCGAGATGGAATTGGCGCGCGCCCGCCGTTACCACCATGCCACCTCCCTGATACTGATCGACATTGACTTTTTTAAAGCGGTCAATGACCGTTTCGGCCATACCACCGGCGATCTGGTACTCAAGGAAATGTGCGGCCAATTGCGTCGTGCAGTACGCGAAAGCGATATTCTCGGTCGGCACGGCGGCGAGGAATTCGTCGTTCTGCTGCCAGAGACACCCAAGGACAAAGCCATTGAAGCTGCCGAGCGGCTGCGTGTATTGGTTGAATCTCATCCCGTAAGAGCCGGTGATAATGAGATCAAGATCACGGTCAGCATTGGGGTGGCAACTGCCTCCGAAACTTGCCGTACCTCGGATGAGTTGTTTCGCTGCGCGGATATGGCGATGTACCAGGCCAAACAGGCCGGGCGCAACAAAGTTTCCGCCGGAGAAGGATAGTCCAACATTAAAATCCCTGCTATAATTTTTTAAAAGAGATTGAATTTCGAATTCGAGGGCTTTGACGCATGCGGCGTGAAGTGTTAACCTGGAACGACGTTGACCAGTTAATCGATCACTTGATCCCACAATTTGAGACTGAATTTGACGCCATGGTGATGATTACACATGGCGGTATCATTCCCGGGGGATTGTTGGCCGATGCCCTCAAACTAAGCGTCATCCTGACGGCTTCGGTGGATTTCCCGGCCGAGGCGGAACTTGAGACGGAAAAAGAGAAGACCCGCTGGATGGCCTGGCCGAAATTCCTGCAGTTCCCCGAAGGCGAGCTGATGCGCGGGCGGCGCATTTTGATCGTAGATGATGTTTGGGGATCCGGCCGAACGATCACCGCCGTGAAAAACCGCGTCACCTCTGCCGGCGGTCAACCGAACACTTGCGTATTGCATTTTAACCCCCACCGCAACCTGTTTGGCTCTGCCCGTCCGGATTATTACGCTGCCATCACGGACGCGCATATCGTCTACCCCTGGGAAATTTCCCGCGGTCCATACCGCGTTTTACGCGACCTCTAAAAAATCAGCCGCCCTCAACAGGCGGCTGATTTTTATATTGAAAACGGTTTGGCTGTCGTCAATCTGATTTTGGTTCAGGCTTGAAGGCTTTACCTGGCTGCCAGGGAGTTCCCAGCAGCGGCAAGACCCAACGGTCCAACCCGAGCCAGCCTGCATTTTTCCAGGCCAGAATCAATAGGATCGACAGAGTGAACAGAATCGGATTGATGGATGCAGTCCCAGCCATCATGAAGTTCCAATTCATAAAGCCGCCGGCAAAAGCAGCGATACCGGTAAAGAGGCCCAGAATCAAGGCAGCGCCAATGATGATCTCGCCGGCAACCACCAGTTTGGAAAACCAGACATAAGAACCCGAATCCAGCATGGCCTGGATAAATGTCCGGTACCAATCCACCGCGATCATCGG
>DATBWK010000192.1:0-33825 GCA_036514835.1 Bellilinea sp. | reverse complement strand
GGGTGCTCCCGAAACGATTTCGTCTGACATGCTCACATCCGATGGACGTTCGATATACCTTATTGTACCCAAAGGCCAGCCGCGTGCAATAGTTCATTAGCCATATTTGGCCGCTAGCAGCAATACAAGAAGGCTGAGAATGATAGGCCGCCCCTTCACGTCGATAGAAGGGGCGGTTCAAAATACTTGGTTGGCTGCTCGCCTAGGGAGGGCAGGCTCCGGGGATCAGGAAGTTCATGATCCCGGGAATTTCACAATATAGATTCAAGGCATCAAAAATGGCAAAGGCGATACAACCGCAGGCCAGAACACCCACCAGGATGATTAGTATTACTACCAGCCGGGAGGTCTTTTTCTTTTTTGGACGGGCTGCCGGCTTTGGTTGCGAAGGGACTCGACCAGCATATTCACTGGCTGCAGGCGAAACTGCGACTGCCGGCTCCATTAAATAGGGGTCCATCGTCGCGGCAGCCGGTTGATTATATGAAACTGCTGGCTGCGCAGGTGATTCCATGGGGCGCAAGGAAGCGACTGTCGCATCCGGGTCCATCACCAATTTTTCGAAGAGTACATTGGTGTGCTCCCCAAATGTGATCATCTCACCGGGGCGTAAAATATAAGGGCCAGCAAGCCGTTGACCGCTGACCATGGTGCCATTGGTGGACCCGAGATCTTCTATAACATAGTTTGCGCCTTGCAGACTCAACCGTGCGTGGCGGCGAGAGACTTCGGGATCGTTGATCACAAATGTGGCGGTGATGTCTCGCCCAATGATAATTTCGCTGGTCTCCAGGTTGAATGCCTGACCGGAGTTAGGCCCGGATTTCAATACCAGCCGGAAGGTGGGGTTCATCGAATCCTCCTTGCTCACAGTTTCACAATAAGTGTAGCGAAATTGATTATTTGTGTCAACGTAAAATGAGGTCTACTTACCTGGCTGTCCCCGTGATCTATACCATTAAATAAAAGACCCCGCCGTGCCGTGTGCCGCATAGTTTTGAACCTGCTTTCGCAGGCGGGACTCTCCAATCCTGCTCGGCCTTGGCCGAAGCCTATCGCGTCACAGGAATGATATGAATCCCTTTAAGGGGGTGTTGGCTCAAAACCGGTCGTGCTGCATCACGAACACAGCAGGGCTAATCAACTTATACCATAGAAATAATCGACTGTGTAGGATGATCATGTCAAGATATTCGGGTGCAATCCATGAAACGATTACCTTGACATCCCATTTGCGCAACCCTATACTCAGCAAAACTGGATGAGGAAATCTATCGCACATGACCACAATTCGCGCATTTATCGCCATCGATCTCCCCAAAGAAGTACGGACAAGCCTTGAGGCCACCGTCCAAAAATTCAAGGCACGCTCGGTACACGGTGTCCGCTGGGTGCCAGTCGATAACATACATCTGACTCTGAAATTCCTGGGGGATATCTCGTCGGGGAACCTTGAGCGATTAACCAAGTTGTTGCAGGCTGAATGTGCCGCTCTGCCGAGCTTTCCGGTTGAGGTGGCGGGTGTCGGGGCATTTCCCAATCATCGACGCCCGCGGATAATTTGGGTTGGGGTTCAGGCTCCTCCCGAATTGAAGACCTTGCAGGCCTGTATTGAATCGGCAGCAAGTCAGATGGGTATCCAACCCGAGGAACGCGATTTTTCTCCGCATCTGACGCTTGGACGGGTGAGAAACGAGATTTCATTCTTGGAGCTCCAAGCGCTTAGCGCAACGCTGGACTCTATCCAGGTTGGCGCATTGGGTAGGTTTACGGTCAACCAATTTACGCTATTTCGCAGCGACTTACGACCGCAAGGACCGCTTTATACCGTCATGGCGCAATTCAATCTGAACACCGCCGAATCATAGGATTGGTTTTCGCCTGTCAAGTATGTTAAAATCAGGCCATCTTAAATCTTTGAATGAGGTGCCAACTGAACACTTTGGAAGTAGCTCGCAGCATCATCAACGCGTTGGAAGACAAGAAGGGGGAAGATATTTTACTCCTGGACATTCAGGAAATTTCATCCTTTACGGATTATTTTGTCATTTGCAGCGGCAGCAGCGATCGCATGCTGGATGCGCTGTCTGACACTGCCGTGGAGGCTGCGAAGAAGAATTACAAAATCAACGGCCGCATTGAGGGAGGCTCGAAATCGGGCTGGGTAGTGGTTGACCTTGGCGATGTGGTGGTGCACTTGTTTTCAACCGAGCAGCGTGATTATTACCGGTTGGAAGAGTTGTGGTCCAAAGGTAAAGTATTGGTCCACCTGCATTAAATAAGTACATCAAGAACCAGCGCCAGGAAAATGAACGCCAGATACATGCTGGAATATCGGTACATGGTCCACGCCACCTTATTGCCTGGTATACGCAGGACATTCCAGGCTGCATAAATCAACCATAATCCCAATACCACCGCTGATACCAGGAACAGACTGCCGGTCATTTTGAGTAATGGCATGAGCAAAGTCAACGCCACCAATTCCAGAGTATAGATAAAAATCTGGATGCGGGCATACTGCTCGCCTTTGACTACCGGAAGCATGGGGACGCCAGCGCGGGCATAATCATTCTTGCGGACAATCGCCAGCGCCCAGAAGTGCGGCGGGGTCCACATGAATATAATGGCGAACAGAAAAAGGGACGGGATATTCAAGCTGCCGGCAGCAGCTGCCCAGCCCACCAACGGCGGAATTGCGCCAGCTCCGCCGCCGATGACAATATTCTGCACCGTGGCATGTTTTAACCACACACTATACAGCAGCACATAATAGACCATTCCAACCAGCGACAGCACCGCAGCCAGCAAGTTGACAAAGCCAGCCAGTATGAAGAAGGCAGCCAGACAGGCGCCCACCCCGTAAGCCAGACCCTCAGCCGGCGTCAATGCGCCAGAAGGCAGCGGACGTTTGGCGGTGCGCTGCATGTTTCCATCGATTTCGCGATCGATCACCTGGTTGAGCGCTGAAGAACCGCCGGCTGCCAGCGCCCCGCCCAGCAAGGTCCAGAAGGCCAGAGCGAGTGGCGGCATTTGTTTGCCGCCCACTACCATGCCGGCAAAAGTGGTGACCAGCAGCAGAACCACGATGATCGGTTTATTGAGCATCAGGAACGCTTTCAAGCGGCTGGCTCCGACTGAGCGGGGATTATTTTGAACATCGGGATGAACGCGCTCCGGTTCAACAATCGCAGCAGTGATTGTGACAATCAACGCCGCCCACAGTGCCGCAGTCGCCGCGGCATGCAGGGCGACCAGGTCGATGGGGTATCCCCGGGCAACTTTCAGCGCACTAATCAAAACCTGGCCGGCGAACAACAAACCAACTGCAGTCGCGCTGGTCAATAAGACTGGCTGTCGATAATGTTTGCGCCAGGCGGCCAAGAATAGTGAGGCCGCCAATAGTCCGGCAATAAGCGTCAAAATACGGTGCCCAAAAGCCAGCCAACCCGCGGAACTTACCGGCAAGCCGCCGGAACACAAAGGCCAACCGGCGCAGGCATTGGCGGTTCCTGTGGAGGTTAACCAGGCACCAGACAGCATTACTACAAACACCGCCAGCAAGGTTGCCCATGCCAGGCGGGAAAACCCTGAGGATGAGGAAGCCGCAATTAACGTTTTCTGTTTAATGTTGCCCAGCACCGCAGCCGTAGTGACCAGTGCCATGATCAAGAGGGCCAGGCCGAGGTGAATGTTGGCATTCAACCCGGAGCCAAGCCCGCTGCCGATGAACGATTCGGTAATGACGCCCGCCAGGGCGCCGGTTAGAAAGGTTTTTATCGCAGCATTGGACTCGCGGCGGACGTATGCCCAGAGCGCCAACGCGAAGATCGTCAAAGCTGAAATACCAGCCAGGATGCGGTGAACCATTTCCAGTTGAGCTGCCAATCCGGCGGGCATGCCCCACTGTCCGTAACAGGTAGGCCAATCCGGGCAGGCATTCTCAACGCCGTCAAAGCGTACCAAATAGCCAGCCATTACCACCAGGAATGTGAGAATGGCTGCCGCGATTAATCCACGGCGAAACCAGTCCTTCTTGTGTGTCGTTTTCATGTGTGCTTCCATGGTTTATGCTCCTCCCCGGTCAACCCGGGGTGTGACACCTGTTTCAAGGGAAACGGGATCTTCAGTTTTGGATGGTCTTGTTAGTTGCCGGCGCACAAAAAAAGGATAGCCAAGTCCCAACATGGCAGCAAAAGTAAACCATTGGATGGCATAACTTTGGTGCGAGCCTTCGCTTATTTCGATCTCCGGCAGGCTGCGGTAAGGCAGGGCAGTCCAGGAGGCTTGAGGTGCCTGGAGGACGTAGATTGGCAAGAGTGGCAACTCAGACTGCTCTGTTATCCGCGGCAGATTTACCACATTCCAGGCATCCAGGCGGGTTTCGCCGGGTGCCAGGGTAGGGTCGGTCACACCGCCAAAATCCGGTTTCTCCTGCCCGCGGCGGATCATGCCTTGCACCGTCGCACTTCCCGTTTCTTCATATTTGGAACGGCTGGCTGCGTCTTCGAATGGGATCCAGCCGCGGTCAACCAGCACATACCAGGAGGAGCCATCCACTCTCAAGGGAGTTAATACATGGTAGCCCAAACGGTTTTCCCACACCTGGTTGCGCAGTAGAACCTCCTGGCTGAAATCGTACGTGCCCGTAACCGTGACGCTGCGGTATTCCATGTCAAAAAGTGCGTCCACCGGCTGAGAAGCATTAAGGTCTAATTCCGGCGCGTTTAACTGGCTGGTAACGCGGGAATTGAACGCCCGCCGCCATTCGAGGCGGTCCAGCTGCCAGAAACCCAGGCGAATCAGCACCCCGACCCCGGCAATTACCACCAGGGTGGTCAATATCCAGCGAACAGTGAGGAAGCGTTTCAGCATGGCCCTATGCCTCAGGTGTCGGTTGCGTTGGGTTAGGCGGCATGGGGATGGCAATTAGTGTGTAAAGCCAGACTAACATCCAGGTGGGCAGTCCAATGGACAGCACACCCAGAACTCGGTCGGAGGTTTTGGCTCTGGCCACAACCTCAATATCCAGGCTTTGGGACGCCTGGAAGGTGCAGGCCATACTGTAGCTGCTGGGACGGTCCAGCGTCAACACACTGGACGCATCAGCCGGTACCCACAATGGTCCCAATTGATGGCTGACGGAATCCATGTTGCGTACCAGGATTTGATCTCCTTCAGAAAAACGCATGTCAGGCATGGCTGGCCCGGGCTGACCGTTGGCAATCTGGCTGGCGGTGCCGGGTGGAATTAATATCTCGATCTGGCGCGGCGCCCGTTCCGATTGGTTTTTAACCATCTGGTACGAAATTTCCGCGATTGCGAAGGCGAAAACCATGCTGATCACAAAAGTAATCCCCAGACGTTTAACCGCGGCGCGTACAGTGGGACTCATTTCAATTTTCTTTCAGCAGAAAACGGATGTCGGCAGCCAGGTCTTCCACCGACGTGCCAAAGGGGTAGGTAACCCGCAGGTTATTGGCAGTATCGATCAGATAAACGCGGGTTGAATGCTCAACCTCGTAGCTGGCGTTACTGGTTGAATCTGACACATTGCGATATACCCCGTAACCCTGCCAGACCGGCGCCAAATCGCTCTCGCTTCCGGAAAGACCGATGAATTCTGAATCGAACCCAGAGGCGTAAGCCTGGACCAGTTCCGGAGAATCCCGCTGCGGGTCGACTGTGATAAATACAAATTCGACCTGCGCGGCTCGTTCACCCAATTCCGCTTTGACCCGTTTCATATCCACCAGGGTGGTCGGGCAAACATCGGGACATGAGGTAAAGCCAAAAAAGAGCAGGACAATATTGCCCTTTTGCTGCTCCATTTGAAACACCGAGCCATCACCCCGTTTCAAATTTACAGGTGGAGCAGTCACCTGATTGGTGATTTCTGATCCATGCAACGTGTACGGCCGCGCGAAGGCAGTTGCCCAGATAAGCAACACCACCGCCAGGATCCCCACCACTCCGAATATTACTTTGCGCTGCATTTACTATCAGCCTTTCAATATTGTCTGGCGAGCCCCCTCGCCCGCCAGACGGCGAATTGGTTAAACCGTACCGATCAGATACAGAGCTGGATAGAAAAGAATCCAGACCAAATCCACAAAGTGCCAGTAATTGGCTGCGGCTTCCACCGCCCAGTGTTTCTGCGGACTGTAACGCCCCTTGATGCCATTGCGCAGGATGATGAAGAGGAAAACCACACCTGTAAACACGTGGAAGGCATGCATGCCGGTCATCATGTAGAAAATCGCGCCTTCAACCCCGTCGGCTGGACCGAAGGGAGCCAGGGCCCACTCAAACCCGACCACGCCAACTAAAAAGCCGATGCCAAGCAGCATAGTGACCAACGTGCTGGTGATGAATCCTTTGCGGTTGCCCTGCGAGATCTGGACTTCCGCCCGGTTCATGAAGAAGCTGGAAATCAACAATACCGAAGTGACGATCAAGCCCAGTCCCTGCTCCAGATGCGGGCGTTTATCACCCAGCAGGTAAAACCGCGAGACGAGCAAAGCCGCGAAGACGAATGAATCGGACAGGATAAAAAGCCACAGACCCATCCGGGCAGTGCCGATTTTATAAGCCTGTTTCTCCAAAGTTGATGTAGGTGTGGTCATTCATGACCTCCTTCACTACCTGAGAGGCGGGTGATGTGCATAAAGTACACCAGCACCAGGGCGCCTTTGAGGATGGCGATCACCCACAAGAAGATCGTTGGGGCTTCGTTGGTGCCAATAATGTATTCAACCGCGGTCAGCACCGCCAGCGCCAGAAAGACCAGCACACCGCGCCGTAATTCAGAAGTTTTTTTGGTTTCCATTGGTTTCTCGCTTTCGCTCAGTCCGCGGACTGCGGCTGAGTCGTTTCAACGAATTTTGAATCTTTCAGGCCATAATCATACGGGTCGCCGACCACACTGAATGGCTTGTCGTAATTGTGCGCGGGCGCTGGCGAGGGCAGGATAGCCCACTCGGGAGAGCGCGACTCCCACACGTTATTGGTCGCCGGTACGCCTTTCTTGGCGCTGACAAACAGGTTGATGAAGAAGATCAGGATCGAGACCGCGATCAGGAAGGCAGCGATGGTAACGATCAGGTTGGTGGTCTGGAAGCCCTGTGCCGGGTCATAATCCGCGATGCGGCGGCGCATACCCAGCAGCCCGACCGCCATCTGCCCAAAAGTCATCACCAGGAAGGAAGGCGTCATCAGGTAAAAGTGGATTTTGCCAAGCGTCTCGTTCATTCTGCGCCCGGTGATCTTGGGATACCAGAAGTAGATGGCTGCAAATAATGGGAAAATGTAGCCGCCGAATAATGTGTCATGGAAGTGACCAACCACATAGTAAGTGTCATGAAGGTGCAGGTCGGTGGCGACCGTGCCCAACGGGGGGCCGGTCAGACCTCCCAGGAGAAACACCACAATACCACCAAGCGTAAACAATAACGGCGTGGCAAAGCGCATCCGGCCTTGCCAGATGGTCGCGGTCCACGAGAAAAATTTGATGCCTGTCGGGACGGCAACCAGCAAGGTGGAATACATAAATGGCACTCGTAGGTATTCCTCCATACCGGAGGTGAACATGTGATGCGCCCAAACCAGGAACCCAACTAAAGCGATTCCAAGCGAGGACATAGCAACCCATTTGTAGCCGAACAGCGGTTTGCGCACGAATACGGGCAGGAGTTCACTGATGATCCCCAGTCCAGGCAGAATGAAGACATACACCGCCGGATGGGAATAAAACCAGAACAAATGTTGGAACAACAGCGGATTGCCGCCCTTGACCGGGTCAAAAAAGCCCATGCCGAATAAACGCTGAAAACTGACCATTTGGAAAGAGGTGCCGATCAACTGGGTCGCGGTAAGGGCAATAATGGAGGTTGCCAACACTGCCCAGGCAAAAATTGGCATGCGGAACAGGTTCATGCCTGGTGCGCGCAAGCGCAGAATGGTCACGATCAAGTTGAGTGCGCCAAGAATGGATGACCAACCGGCGAAGAACACCGCGACGAAGAACATTTGCATGCCAAGCGGCGCCCGTGCCGAAAGCGGCGGGTAGCCCGTCCAACCGGTGTCAAAACCGCCGGTGAAGATGGCTGCCACAATGGTGACCGAAGCTGGCACCGCCAGCCAGAAGCCGAAAGCGTTCAAGCGCGGGAAAGCCATGTCTCTTGCGCCAATCAGCAGCGGCACCAGGTAGTTGGACAGAGCAGAAATGCCAAGCAAAATGGATATGATCAACACCATACCGTGCATGCCGATCAATGTGTTGAAGAAATCCAGCGTGATGAATTGGATCCCGGTTTGAGCTAACTCAGCGCGGAAGATCAGCGCAAAAGTACCGCCAAGCACCAGCAGCAGCAGCGAGAGAATGCCGTATTGGACGCCAATCACCTTATGGTCCAGCGAGTAGCCCCAATAGCGGATGATTCCCGGCTGGTCGTGGAATTCCTCGGCTTCGAAGGTGTCTTCACCTTTTGCCCAGGCGAACCAGTCGCGGAAACCGCCGACGCCGATCATAAAACCGATGACGCCGAAAGCTGCGCCAAGGACAGCTGCCGGCTCGGTTTTGGGGGGCAGTCCCATCAGCGCGCGAATACCGGTCAACAACCCAATACCGACCGCGACACCGATGATCTGGCCAATGATTCCGGTCACAAAACCGATCGATAAGATTTTTTTCATCAAACTATCCTCCGGATTCCGGCTTACTGGAGCGAATTAATAAATGCAATGATGTCCGAGATTTGCTCGGCGGAAATACTGTCTTTGTAGGTTTGCGGCATGACGTTGGCTGTCGCGCCGACTTGAACCTGCATATTGGGGTTGGTGATGGCATTGAGCAGGTAGGTTTCATCCACCACCGCAGTTGTGCCGTCCATCAACTCGACCGTTTTACCAAACAAACCTTGCCAGGTTGGGCCAACATTGGGTGTGCCATCCACCGAGTGGCAGGATTGGCAGCCGTTATTTTTTGCCCATCGCTCGCCGCGCGCAACTGGATCGGTGCCGATGGCTGCCAATTCACCCTGGACCCAGGCATCAAAGTCCGCCTGAGAAACAACAATGACCGGGCTCTCCATATAAGCGTGAGAGGTGCCGCACATTTCAGCACAGCGCACCTTGTATTCGCCAATCAGCGTGGGCGTGATGCGAAGTTCGCGCACCAGGTTCTCGCCAGGCAGCAGGTCTTGTTTGACGCGGAATTCAGGCACCCAGAAAGAATGGATCACATCCAGGGAGGTCAGTGTAAGTTTGGCTTGCTTGTCCACCGGCATGTACATTTTGTCCGATACGATGCCGTATTCCGGGTACTCAAAGCGCCAGAACCATTGACCGGCCACTACTTTAATCTCTACTGGAGCTGGCTCTGCCTGGCGGGTCTGACCCAATGTGATGGCGCCAAAATAGGAGAGGCCGATCACTGCACCCAGCGGGATGATGGTCCAGATGACTTCCAGCGGGTTGTTCGACTTGAAATAAGCGCCATCTTCTTCCTGGCCTTTTCTACGGCGGAAAACCACCATGCTGTAAAAAATAAAAACCACGATCAACGAAAACAAGAAGGAAATAGCGATGATCTCAATATCAAAAAGCCGGTCAATCGGTTGAGCTTGCAGGCTGGCCTGAACCGGCAGCAGCCGGGAAACGGACAACAGCATGTCAACCAGGATGGTCAAGATCAAGACCAATACCCCGGCAAAAACATAATGCTTCATAGAAGATTTCCTCCTGGCGGGTTGGATATCCGAATGAGGGGGGTTCGGGGGAAATTGCGGGCTGCTCAGCCAATCCTGAGCCTGCGCAGGGGTCAAGGTGCGCCGGTCGTAGACAACCACCGCGCCGCTGGCCTGAAGTGAAACCAGCATGACCTGCATGGGGAGGTCGCCGGTCACAAATTGTTGCAGAAACTCCGCCCGGGAAATGGATTTATCGTCGTAATCGACGATGACCAGGTTGGGCTGCCAGCTTTCCATTACGTCGAGGGTCTCGTGTGTGGCAGTGGTGGCTCGCAGGACGGTCGATTCGCCGTACCGTCCAAGCACCATTTTTTCCAACCCCTTACGAAATAACGGGTTGGCGGAGGCGATCAGCACTTTATATTCGGTTGAAGGGGTCGGACTGGCCATAGATCGTTCCCGTGTGGAGCAGATTAGAACCGGGATGGTTGTTCCACAGGTTCTAATTTACACGGTTTTAGTCCGAATTGCTTCCACCCATCCCCCAGACAATTAGGTTAAATCAAGCTTAACGGGCGGGTGATTTACCAATCACCCGAAACGAATAGAAAAGATATGAACCTCATCGTCCTCGAACGACGCAACAGATCAAAGACACAACAGTAGAATCAGGCTTTTTGGATCAAGCCCAACTGGATGGCCTTGCTGACCGCTTCGGTGCGGTTCGAGGCTTCCAGTTTTTCCAAAATGTGCCGTACGTGTGTCTTAACCGTGTTTTCGGAAATATACAGGCGCGACCCGATCTGACTGGTGGTCTGCCCGGAAGCCAGGCAGTCTAACACCTCAAGTTCGCGGTCAGACAACGGCTGCTGGTTGGTAATTTCGGATTGATGCGCTAACGCGCGCATGACGGACCCGGTTACTTCTGGAGAGAGAGCACCTTCGCCGTCGGCGACCCGCAAAATGGATTTGCGCAGGTCGTCCGGTTCGGTATTTTTGAGCAGGTAGCCGTCGGCGCCTAAGCGGATGGCGCCCATCAAATCTTCCTCGTGCTGCGAGATGGTCAACATCAGGATGTGCAATGGCAGGTGCATCTTGCGGACAGCTTCCACGGTTTGAATTCCGTCCATTTCCGGCATGTTGACGTCCAGCAGGACGATATCCGGTTCAGTCGTCTGAATAATCGGCAGCGCTTCGCGGCCGTTGCCAGCTTCACCCACCACCCGAAATTCCGGCATATCGTTCAATAGCCCAATCAAGCCACGGCGAAAGAGGGCATGGTCATCAACCACGACCAGGCGGAGCGGTGCGCTTCTCATAAGGCAGGTGTCTCCTGGGTAAAAATGGGTACTTCGATGTGTATGGTGGTGCCCCGACCCGGTTGGCTGGTAATTTGGAAATCTGCGCCAATCAGTTCAGCCCGCTCGCGCATGCCGCGCAACCCGTGACGGGATAAATCCGGCACGTCTTCGGCGGAAAACCCTACGCCGTCGTCGCCAAGGTCAATCATTAATTCTTGATTCCACTCCCGCACATTGATCCATACCGTTGCAGCCTGGGCATGCTTGCGAATATTGCTTAAAGATTCCTGGAGGATGCGTACCAACTGGGCTTGAACCTCCGGACTTACTTGCGGCAGCGCCGCCGGAATGGAAGCAACCACCTTCAGTCCACTGGCCAGTTCAAAATTACGAATAATTTGCCCAAGCCAGGAAACCATATCCTGCTGCGGTGCAAAGCGCAGGTTATCAATCGCCTGGCGAGTTTCAAGATAGGCTTCCGAAAGGGCTTCATGGCTATGCTGAAGGTTCTGCGCCAGGCGAACGAGGTCGCCCTGGGCTAACTGGGTCTGCATCTGAGCGGAGGTAAGTTTGAGATAGGCCAACGTCTGCGCCAGACTGTCGTGGATTTCCCGCGCCAGGCGGGCACGTTCCTGCATCACCGTGCGGTATTCAGTTTCCAGGCGGCGGCGCTCATTTTCGACCAACAACGCAGCCTGAGTTGTGACGGTATCAATCAGTGCCGTCTGCCGGGGCTGAAGAACCGCCATGCGCCCGCCGGTCATCAGCACCGCGCCGATGACAGTGCCTTCCGGCAAACAGAAGGGCAGAACCAGCATCGCCGAGCCATCCTCGCGCGGCTGGATCTGAATTTCCAAAGCGCTGGCACAGCCCTGGTTGGCTGTCTGATTGAGGAGGCCCGCTGCTTCAGCCGTTTCCAGCCAGGGGTCGGCGCTGCTTACTATTTCGAACCCGCTGAAGCGCGGTTCGGCAGCACGGAAAATGGCTTTTGAATAGCGGAAATCCAGCACATCCCGCAGTCCGTCAATCAGATTACCGACAATGGTCGTCAAATCTTCTTGCTGCCCATTGACCAACTGCAGCTGCCGCAGCGTGACCAGTTCCTGGTTGCGCAAACGGGTCATCTCAATTGCCAGGGTCATTTCGGTTAGGAGCATCACCAGATACTCATGGACTTCGGGTTCAATTTCCTGATTCGACGGCAGATAAAGATTGACCACCCCAAGGGGATTCCCGTTGCGCGTCAGCGGCAGGCAATAAATGCGTACCAGGTCCGTAAACGGAGCCGCCAATAGCGGGCAATTCCCTCCGGTTTCACTGTGTAATTCTGTACACCGCAGGCAGCGCTCACGAATCGCGGGAGTTGTCAGCTGCGTCGTCCAGAGCTGCAGCCCGGATGATTCCTGGGGACCGTAAACGTAGGTTTTCAGCGGCTGTCCCCATTCGTCATAGGGGATAAAGGAGGCGCCGGTTGAACCGACTACGCCGGCTATGATTTCAAGTGCCTTTTCGACCAGTTCTTTTTCATCCTGGGCGTCGATCAACAACTGATTGAGGCGTACCATGCCATCCAGACGGCGCTGCAATGATTCGCGCTGCGCGTCGCTGGGATTTTCAACAATTGGAGTTAAATATTGCCGCACCCGATCACCGCTCAGAATTGCCAGGGTAAAAGCGAGAAGAATGGCCAAACCCCAATAAATAAGATTCCCGGCCAGGGAAATTTGTTCCCCGTCGATCATTTGCCAGGCAAATGCTTCCATTCCGAGGACCGCCAGCAGGATTCCCCCCACGATGATGTAAGGCACGGTAGGCCTGCGCAGCGACGGACGTTTCATGACCTAATTTTACCCTGAAAAAGCAATCGCAGAGCCTGCGGCTGCGGTGGGGCATAAGTATGCCATGGAAACAAAAACAGAGCGGGTATCAGCCGCTCTGTTTTATTACAAATCAGAGGTGTCTTATTGAGTAATTGAGCGAATGAAGGTTACCAACTGCCAAACCTGATCGTCGGTGAGGATGCCCTTCTGCGCCGGCATGGAAGAATTCCAGGGATCCATTGCCCCGCCATCCATGATGCGCCAGAAGATGAAGTCATCCGTCAGATCTGGCGCTTCTGTTTTCAAATCGGCGGGAGGCGGAGTCAACGCAGCTGCAGCTGGGCCGTCGCCAGCACCAGCAGGACCATGACAGGACGCGCAGCGTTCCGTAAATAACACGCCTCCAGCCGTGGCGGCATCGGCATTACCTGCCAGCGGGTTGGTCATGCCTTTGTAAGGCGCAGGTGGTTCCGGTTCTTCACTGGTGGTACCACCCCCTCCGCATGCAGCTAAAAGCAGTGTGCTCAAGGCAAATACTGCAATAAGAATGTAGATTGAACGTTTCATAACTGTCCTCCATGTTAGTTGTTTTATTAGAAAACGATTAAATAAATTATAACGATCTTAATCAATAAATGATAGGGCAATCCTATATGAACATTATCAAATATATATGAATAAATACAGGACTGTATGTTAACAATGTCACTATCTAATATCAACCATTAATATTATCCTTTATACATTCTTTATCTTAGAGGTGAACAATGTTCCGAATTAGCCGCCGTCTTGATTATGGGTTGCAGTTGATGATTGCTCTCGCCGCTGGCGATGGCGATCAGCCTGTCCCCAGCGCTCGCCTTTCCGAGCAGTTGCAAATCCCACTCCCCTTCCTGCACCAAATCGCCCACACGTTGATGCAGTCTGGCCTGATCAAAGCCTCTCCGGGTCCCCGGGGCGGGCTGCGCTTGAATTCGCCAGCCGACACCATTACCGTACTCAAAATCGCCGAGGTCCTGGAAGGGCCGATCAACATCACTCCCGGTGTTGAAATTGGTGACAACTGCATCCGCCAGGAAAGCTGCGCGACCCAGTCGATGTGGGACGATCTGCAATCAAAGATCATCAACTACATGGTTACTCACACACTGGATGTGCTCGTCAAACGCTCCGTGGACTACAAGAGCTTTGTTGTTCCAGCCGCTGAAACCAAGCAAGACAAAACCCCAATTCCCGCTGACTAACGAATTGAATAAGTGTTATCCACCAGACCGGTAAGGTTCCTTCCGGTCTGGTCAGATATTCCAAAACTGGTTTAGCTTTTCAGCGCTGCCAACACTTTGGCTGAATGGCCTTCGACGGTAATTTTCGGGAAGATTTTCTTCACCATCCCCTGTTCGTCGATCAGGAATGTGGTGCGGATCACACCGTCGAATTCGTGGCCCCACAGTTTTTTCGGACCCCAAACGCCATAAAGGTCACAAACCGCATGTCCTTCATCCGCCAACAGGGTAAAGGGTAATTTGTATTTGGCTTTAAATTTGGCATGAGATTTGGGTGAATCCGGGCTGACGCCGAGAATTACGACGCCGGCATCCTGGTAGACGCTGTAATCATCGCGAAAATTACAGGCTTCCGCGGTGCAGCCTGGGGTATCGTCTTCAGGGTAAAAATATAGCACCACCGGGCGTCCCAGGTAATCGCTGAGAGAGCGCAGCGTGTCATTTTCATCCTGCAGCGTAAATGCTGGGGCGGGTGAATTCTCAAGAATCATTTTTTCTCCCCGGGAAGTTCCCGTAAATCCAAATTTGCGATTAATTTTCCAATTCGTGTGACATCATAACCCGGCAGGGCAGCGACCTGTTGTTTGAAACCATCATCCGCCATCGCGTCCATCAATGGCGCCAGCAGTGGATCATCGGCGAATGCGGACGGCACGATCAGATCGTATTGCTCATGAAATAAGGGGATAAAGTCCAGGCCAAGCGCCTGGGCGGCGGCTGGAATGCCAAGCCCGCAATCCCCCCGCCCGGAAGTAACTGCCGCCGCCACGGCCAAATGGGTGAATTCCTCGGCGTCATAGCCTGTGATTTGATCCGGATGGATACCCAGTTTGGCTAAATGAAAATCCAACAAAACCCGCGTGCCAGCGCCGCGCTGACGATTGACGTAGGTGAGTTTAGGACGGGCCAGGTCTATTAGGCCGGTAATGCCTTTCGGATTACCGCGGTGAACCATCAAACCCTGCTCGCGGCCGACCCAGCCGTAAATACGGATGTTCTGACCGGTCAGATATTGTCGCACAGCCGCGAGGTTGTAATCTCCGGTGACTGGGTCCAGCAGGTGGCAGCCCGCCAGGTGAGCCTCGCCGCGTCGCAGCGCCACCAGCCCGCCTTGACTGCCAACGTTGGCGGAAACCAGGCGGCGTCCACGGGTCGCCAGGTATTGCGCCAGTACATCCAGGGTGACATCGTGGGAGCCAATGGCGAAAATGGTGCGTTCCAGTTCGGCTGGCGGGTTATAGAGACGCACATGAACCGAACTGCCCGCTTCGATACCCTGCGTCCCGCGCGGCAAAATAACCAGGCCGTCAGCCCGCACCAGCGAGGTTATGACGCCTGCGCCGCGCGCCAGCGGTGCCGCCAGCATGCGCGCTCCGACTCGGCCAACAACCACCCGTAAATAATCATCATCGCCGGCCGGCGAGGTTACTTTGCGGGTAATGGAAGCCTCTATTTCCAAAGGGTGAGCTGCCAGGCGACCCGTCCAGCGGGCCAGCAGCGGCTCGACAAAGATTTCACCGGTCAAGGCTGCTGAAACGGGATAACCTGGTACGCCAATGATGGGAACTTGTTGGCCGTCCTGGCGCCGCACCAAGCCCAAGATCACCGGATGACCTGGGCGAACCGCGACGCCATGAACCAACACCTGGCCTAACGCGGCAATCACTCTGGCTGAAAAATCTTCCGCACCGGCTGAGGAACCGGCGTTCAACAGGATAAGGTCATGGTTTTCGGCTGTGGATCGAACTTTCTTAAGAATTTGGTCGAAATTATCCGGGATAATACCAAATCGCTGCGGTTCGCCGCCCCACCCAAGCACCTGTCCCGCCAGAACCAGCGAGTTGTACTCGATAATATCGCCGCGCTGAAGCTGGCTGCCAGGCGGCACCAGTTCGGTCCCAGTTGGCAGGATTGCCACTTTTGGCTTTTTGGCTATGCGAATGTATTTATGGCCGCTGGCAGCAACCGCTCC
This sequence comes from Bellilinea sp., assembly GCA_036514835.1. Taxonomy (GTDB): domain Bacteria; phylum Chloroflexota; class Anaerolineae; order Anaerolineales; family Anaerolineaceae; genus Bellilinea. The sequence goes on along the minus strand of DATBWK010000192.1, from coordinate 17,760 downwards.
CAGGTCGACTGGCCGCAGCACATGACCGGATGGAAGGATCAACTGAGTGGCGACGATATCCTCACCCATCGGGCGCACATGACTCCACGGTGGAAGCGCTGCACGCAGACGGATTTGTGCCGGTGTGCGTGCCTCTGGCGTTAGTTCGCCCTGGGCATCCAAAGGCTCAATATTTTCAATTGGTACAACGGCATTTGCCCATTCGGGCAAGGGGTCACCGGTATCCACATACGCAGCCTGATCGCCCACAACCAGAGTGACCGGCGCGGTGGGCATGGCATTGTGAATGGCTTCCGAACGCAGGGCAAAACCATCCATGGCTGCTGAGTGGTAGTTAGGCGAGGAAGTCAAAGCCCAAATGGGTTCGGCGGTCACTCGTCCAATAAGGTTCTCAGCCAAATCCGCTTCTTCGCTGCCCAGCACACCGTCCAGGCCCGCGTCTGCGAGCGCCGCATTAAAACGTTGCCAGGCCTGGTCGAGCGGGATGTCGTGCAGATAGAAGTTTTCGGTTTGCGGCATGCTTCTCTCCAACCTGTAACTAAAGTAACTCCACCTGCACCGGTGATCCGGCTGGTAAACCGTTGGCGTCGGCCGGGATGTGCACCAGGCCATCGGCGCGGGCCAGCGTGAAGATCAGATTACTCTTGAAGAAGATGGGATCGGCGTCCATCCCTTTAGGCGTTGAAACCAGACGAACTGGAACAAAATCTTCACGACCAGCCTGGGACGCCAGATTCACCGTCAAACGCGCTGCCACGGACGGACGAATTCTATTCGCCGGCAGACCCAGCATCCTTTCGATCAGCGGAACGACGAACAGCCGGGCAATGACCAGAGCGGAGACCGGGTTGCCCGGCAAGCCAATGACCGCTTTACCATCACAAACGGCTAAAATGGTCGGCTTGCCAGGTTTTACATTGACCCCGTGCACCAGCACGCCGGGGTTACCCAGAACATTGACCACTCTGGCCGTCAGATCACGCGTACTAGCGGAAGAACCAGCCGTCATCACCACCAGATCACAATCAGCGAGCGCAGTTTGTAAGGCTGATTTGACAGCATCCTCGCGGTCGGCAACAATGCCATACCGAACGGATTCGCCGCCGGCTTCGGTCACCAGCGCACTCAATGAATAACTATTGATATCCCGCACCTGCCCGGGTTGAACGACCTGCTCCGGCGGCACAACCTCGTCCCCGCTGGAGAGAATAGCCACCCGTGGTGGGCGCACCACATCTACGCATGTTATTCCCAGCGCCAGTAACCCGCCAATTTCTGCCGCGCGTAGAAAGGTTCCGGCTGGAAGAACCATTTGCCCGGTTTCCACATCCTCGCCAACTTTGAGGACATTTTCGCCAACCCCGACGGCTCGCATAATTTCCAATTCAGCCGGGCGGGAAAGCTGGGTGTATTCCAACATTAATACCGCGTCCGCCCCAACCGGCAGCATGCCGCCGGTATGAATGGCGGCAGCAGCGCCGCGCGGCAACTCAAACCCAGGCGCTGTCCCCATGGGCACTTCGCCCATCAATGGCAGGTAGGCTGGCAGGGATTCATTGGCACCGAACGTATCGGCGGCATGTAAAGCGTAACCGTCAACAGTGGAGCGGGCAAAAGCGGGCAAGGGCTCCGGCGCCAGGACCTGCGATTTCAGCACCCGCCCAAGGGAGTCGATGGTGGCGATGTCTTCAGATGGCAGGACCGATTTCGGCAGCTGTTTTAATAATTTCTCCAACGCGGCAGCCGGGGGAAGTAATTCGAGAAATTCAGGCACGGTTATCCCACCCACAAGGTGAAGGCCTGCAAATACACGGTGATGGCAAAGGTGGCGATGGCTGTAATGCGCAGCAGGCGCCAGCGCGGCGGAGCGCCGTTGCCAATCTGCCAAATTTGCCAGAATTGGAATAACCCGATGGGCAAGGTGAGCAAGCGCGGCCAGGTAAGCGCCCAGGCCATGCCGATCAGCGCGCCAATGCCGATTAACAGGTAGGCAACCAGGATCAATACATTATGCAGCACCATGCCGCGCTGCCAGCCCAGCCGGATCATCAGATTCTGACGTCCGGTCTTCAGGTCAGCGTAATAAGTTTCGAGTGAAAGCGCTAAAACCATGGCCAAATATAGGGCTGTGATGGGAAAAGTCAACATGCCAAGCAGCTGGCTCATTTCGCCAACTTGCAGCAGGAATCCCAGAGCTGGAACCAGAGTTGTCAACAAAACGGCCATCACCAGTTCGCCGTAACCCGAAAACACCAGGCGAAATGGCGGTACGGCATATGCAAATGCCAGCAAAAAAGCCAAACCCAACACCAGCAGCACTGCGGGGGTGATGGCGCCGACAGCAAATAATATGACGGTGAGCATTGCGCCGGTTGTCAAGGTGGTGACTGCCACCATCATCAACGTACCGCGCGGCATGGTTAATCCACTGCTGCCATCCGCGGAATTAGCCGCGGGATCGCGGCGCGGTTCATATAAACGGGTGTAGAAAGTGGTCAGAAAGGCGCAGCTCAATTGCAGCAGCGCGATCAGCGCCATTCCAAGCCAAAAATTCCGCCAATCGAATAATTCGCCGCGAAAAATCACAATGCCGGCGCCAAGCGCATAAAGGAACGCGCCGGTCAGCAGCGAAGGCCAGGAGGCAATCCGAATGAAGTCAGAGAAGGGAGAGTTGGATGAGCGCATAATAAAGGTTTACACCAGTTGGTAACCGCCATCAACGACCATCGTTTCGCCGGTGATGTATTGGTTATGAATTAAGAAAAGTACAGCCTGAACCACATCTTGCGGTGTTCCCGGATGTTTGGCTGGCAGCCGATCCACCAGACGCTGCCAGTCGGCAGAATCAGTTTCGTCGGAAGGCAGGATCAAACCGGGTGCGACGGAATTGACCCGAATATTAGGCGCCAGTGATCGCGCCAGCAAGCGGGTAACAACCTCCAAAGCGGCTTTACTGATGGTGTAGGCTGGAAATCCACTCCAGGTCTTGCTCGCACCGGTATCCGACAGGTTAATGATAACCCCGCCGTGAGCTTGCATCAACCGGGCAGCATGTTGAGCGCATAACCATGGGGCGCGCAGGTTGAGGTCCAGGGTATCATCCCATTCCGCCACGGTCAGCTCGCGTAAATCACCACGCGGCATGACGGATGCAGAATTGACCAGTACGGTCAATGGATGATCGAGCCCACTTACGGTCTCGAAGGCACTTTTGATGTGTACCGGATCTCGCAGGTCGGCCTGGATCAAAGTGCAGGGCACGCCATGCGTTTCAATTTGTCGCGCGGTTAGTTCAGCTCCTGCTGTGGATGAGCGGTAATGCAAAACGATCCCATAGCCCTCCCGCGCCAGCCCAAGCGCGATTTCACGCCCAAGCCGCACCGCCCCGCCAGTGACCATCGCCAATTCATATCGGAAAGCAGCAGCCAATACGTTTGTCCTTTATTTTTTAAAGAAAATCGAAATGAAAAACCAAACATTGGCCGGGTGTTCAGCCAGGCGCCGCATATAGTACGGGTACCAGTGGGTGCCATACGGGACGTAAACCCGAACCGGGTAACCCGCTTTCACCAGATCCTGCTGCAAGTCCCGCCGGATGCCGTACAAAAGCTGAAATTCCACAGACTGCTTTGGTAGCCCTAATTCGGCTGCTTTATCCTGGGCAAATTTAATACGAGCCGGGTCGTGGCTGCCGACTGCCGTCAACGGCGGAAAACGGCCATCCGCGCTGCCGCCGGGTGAACCTATAGCCTGTTCAGCCTGCAGCAGGGTTTCGACTAACTGATCGAAGGTTGAATCGACATCCATTTTTTTAGGAAACGCCACCGAAGCCGGTTCCTTGTAGGCACCTTTGACCACCCGCACCCGAATCCCTGCCTGTGCCAGAAGCCGAGTATCTTCTGCGCTGCGGTAAAGGTAGGACTGAATCACAGTTCCGACGTTTTCGAAACCGGCTGATATTGCCCGCTGCACCAGGTTCAATGTGATCTCGGTCAGAGTTGAATCTTCCATATCCACCCGAACGAAGTTGGCATGACTTCGCGCCCGCTCAAGGATGGTCACCAGATTGGCATACGCTAGCTCAGGATCGAGCAGCAGCCCCAGTTGTGATAATTTGATGGATACATTGGCCGGTAACTCTGCTTCGTGGATGGCATCCAGTGCAGCCAGGATATCAGCCGTGGACTGATTGGCGGCAGCACGTGATTCGGTGTTTTCGCCTAACTGGTCGAGGGTGGCTCGAATACCCATTGCATTTAATTGTTCCAGAGCCCGCATCGCATCCTGGATGGTTTCGCCGGCAATGAAACGGGAAGCCAGGCGCCAGGCAAACTTCCAGTTTGTAATCAGTCGTTGCGCCCACCTGGCTTTGGAAAGTGATATGAACAGTGCTCGCAGCATTGCACCTCAACGATTAATTAAAAATTGTTACCCCGGCAGGACGTTCCGATTAATTCTAACATACGCAGGGTCACGGCTGCGGATACCCAAATCATGCATGGACCAGGGGCCCGTATTTGGGATAAAATGAATTATTCCTATCGAAAATCGTGCTCCGGATTACCGGAATACTGAAGAGGTGAAATATGTCTCCAGCCTTCCCGATGGTCTACTCTGATGGCGTCCTCCGTGCTCGGAGTACCAGCGATCCAGTGGTTGCGCTCGAATCGACAGTTATCACACACGGGCTGCCTTATCCGGAAAACTTGAAACTGGCGCAGGATATGGAAGCCGACGTGACCGCCGGAGGAGCTTTTCCCGCAACCATTGCACTTTTGGACGGGAAAATTCAGGTCGGTCTGAATGCCAGCCAATTGGAACAACTGGCGACCGCGAAGGATGCGATCAAGGTCAGTCGGCGCGACTTTGGACTGGCACTGGCACGCGGAATCCCGGGCGGCACGACGGTGGCAGGTACTTTGCATGCTGCGCATCTGGCAGGAATTCAGGTGTTTGCTACCGGCGGCATCGGTGGGGTGCATCGAAATGCACCATTCGATGTTTCAGCCGATCTGATTGAATTGGGACGCTCGCCATTGGTCGTGGTCTGCGCTGGCGCCAAATCGATCCTCGACCTGCCAGCCACGCTGGAGGTACTTGAAACGCAGGGGGTTATGGTTATTGGCTACCAAACCGATGAATTCCCGGCCTTTTTCTCGCGCTCATCCGGGTTGAAATTGAACGCCCGCTCAGACAGTCCGCAGGAAATCGCGGCAATCGCCAAAGCTCACTGGCAGTCCGGCATCAGCGGCGCGATCCTGGTGGCTAATCCTCCGCCGTTCGAAAGCGCTCTGCCGCTGGATGAAATTGAAAAGGTCATTCTCAAGGCTATTCATGCGGCAGAAGCTAAAGGTATTTATGGCTCGGCTGCCACGCCCTTTCTGTTATCCCACATCAATAAACTGACTAGAGGTCAGAGTCTGCAAACGAACCTGGCGCTGCTGCGATCCAATGCCAAATTGGCAGCCGAAATTGCCGTCGCATTGACACCCGCCAGGTCCGTTACGATCTAACGGATCGCTGTCTAATAGGTAGCGGTCGGCGCACGAGTCGCGGACGGTTTAGGCGTCGGCGTAGCTGTGCGGGTTGATGTTATGGTTGGCGTCGGTGTGATGGTCGGGCGCAGGGTGGCGGTTCCCGTAGCAGTGACCGTCCAGGTAGCCGTTGGCGTGCGGGTTGCCGTGCCGGTGGGCAACGGTGTTGGCGGACTGCCGGTCACACTGAAGTAGCCGGAGCTTTTCCACTCAGTGCCGACGAAAATCTGGACTTCGTAGTCTCCTGCCAGCCATTCGTCGGAAGAAGGCTCGCATTCGGTGTAACCATAACCACCAGACCCTCCATCCCACGGTTTTGATTCGAAGCACAACAACTTTTGGTCGGACATTCGGTACCACAGCGCTGCCCAGTTCGAGCCGGGAATCATTTGATCATAGCTGAAAGTGCCGAATAGCTTGGTCACCGGGTTGGCGAATTCGAGCTGAGGATCGACCGGTTGGAAAGCCTCATCGATTTCGCGGGCAAGCAAGACGCCGCTAAATACCGCGTCTGGATTGGGTGTAATGGTCGTTTGAATGCCGCTGCGAATGGAATCTGGCAATGCCGGCGTAAATGTGATCGACGGCGTATTGGTAATGGTCGGTGTCAGGGAAATGGTGGGGGTGAGAGTGATGGTTGGGGTGAGCGTGATGGTTGGTGTCAACGTTATGGTTGGGGAAGGGGGGAAAAAGCGGTATGCGACCGGCTCAGCATAGCGGTTAATCGTAAAGGCAATACCAGCCATAACTACCGCGCCAAAAATGGTGCGCCAACCGCGCGAAACCATCTCGCGGCGTTTGCGAAAGTATAGCAAGCGTTGTCCTGAGCGGATGGTCCGGATACCGATAAAGATGCTCAGGAGTACTCCCACTAGAATCAAGACAATCAATGTTTGGACTGCGGTGCGAATATCTAGATTCATTGTCACTCGAAGGAAATCGTGCTTGTGACATTATAGCATGATCAATATTTGTCAAGATTTGGCTGAAAATGGCGACGATCCCGCCTGTCACGCATCCTCACTCACCCAGTGGTCTACATTAATTGCAGTCTCTTTACGATTAGACACATTTTATTGCGCATTATTTTTATCGAGGGTAAAATCCTTCTATATGGCGCTCGCTCCGGGGACTATTCTCAACAATCGATACCGAATCGTATCCATCCTTGGTCAGGGAGGAATGGGGTCTGTATACCAGGCCTGGGATGAAAACCTGGGTATATCGGTCGCAGTGAAAGAGAACTTATTTCTGACCGACGAATATGCGCGTCAGTTTCAACGCGAAGCCAACATTTTGGCCAGTTTGCGTCACCCAAGTCTGCCGCGAGTAGGCGACTATTTCACGGTTCCCAACCAGGGGCAATACCTGATTATGGATTTCATCGAGGGGGAGGATTTGCGCCAACGTATCGAGCGCAACACAACCGTTCCCGATGAAGAGGTAGTACTGATCGGGGCAGCCATTTGCGATGCGTTGGACTATTTACACCACCGCTTCCCGCCCATCATCCACCGTGATATCAAGCCGGGAAACATCAAAATCACCCCCGAAGGCCAGGTGTCTCTCGTCGATTTTGGCCTGGCCAAATTGATGATCGGCACGCAGCAAACTACCACCGGCGCACGTGCCATGACCCCCGGGTATTCGCCGCCCGAACAATACGGCACCGCACCTACCGACCCCCGGACAGACATTTATTCATTGGGTGCCACACTCTATGCTTCGCTGACTGGCGCAATTCCGGAAGATGGATTGGCACGGGCAACTGGTAAAGCGGATCTCACCCCCGTCCGGGCACTTATGCCTAAAGCGAACCGCAAATTAGCCGCTACCATCGAAAAAGCGCTGGCAGTTGAGCCGGATGATCGGTACCAAACTGCGGTGGACCTCCGAAAAGCTTTATTGGAGGCTGGAAACTTGGAAAGGTTACCTGAAGGCCAGGCATTGGTCTCCCCGCCGCCATACCTGCCGCCTCCGGAAGAAATGGAAAACACGGGTATTTTGGAACCGGCTTCCTTTAATTCAAGTAATGAAGACCCTATGGTCGTCCGCCGGTTGTCGCTTCCTGTGTCGCGGCGAAAAAGGCGGCGCCGACTGGCTCCCATTGGGTTGCTAATCGCCGGTTTGGTAACCATCTTCTTGCTGATTCAACCCGGGGTATCCAATACGGTTTTTGGCTGGATTGTCCCAACACCTACCCCGAGTGCGACTACCACTTTAACCGCTCTGGGTGAGATCACTTCCACCTCTAGCCTGGTTCAAACTCCTATAACCACTCCCGAGAATCCGACTTCCACGGATATACTCCCAATTATCCAGCCTCAAACACCCGAGCCAGAAAACACACCGGTGCCTACCATCTCGCCGACTGCGACTCCGACCCGAGTGGGCGGCAGTGCGGGGCAACTCGCGTTTTCATCCAATCGGACCGGAAGTATGCAAGTCTGGATCATGAATACGGATGGCAGCCAGCAGCATTCACTGACCAATCTGCCGGATGGCGCTTGCAAGCCGTCCTGGTCTCCCGATGGTAACAAACTCGTTTTTGTCTCCCCTTGTAAGGAGCGGAAAGACCGTTACGACGGCTCGAAAATTTTTGTGTTGGATGTGGCGAATGAGACAGCCCCGTATCCTTTACCCGTTCCGCCCAGCCCGGCAGAAGATTATGATCCCACCTGGTCGCCGGACGGGTTGAAAATCGCTTTCACGTCCACGCGAGACGGAAATCCCGATATTTATGTCTATAACATGAGCGATCAAACGCTGTTGCAATTAACCGATAACCGCTCGGTAGAGAAGTATCCGACCTGGTCGCCGACTGGAACCCAAATTGCTTACGTACGCGATTTTTCCTATTCACAGTTATGGATTATGTCCGATACGGGGCAATTTCAGACCAGGTTTGCTGTGAGCGGCGAAATTAACGATATGTGGCCTAATTGGTCGCCGGACGGCAACATAATATTGTTCTCACAGCTTAATGCTGCCGAAGTGCCCTGGCTAGTTTCTCTGAGGTATGAGGACCGCAACACCACCGCCTCCACCCGCATCCCGCCGCGCGGGCAACCCGATGTCGGTCCGGTTGCCCAGGTCGATATCTCGCCGGATGGCAATTGGATCGCTTACGAGAGTTGGCCTGACGGCAGCAATCACGATATTTACCTGATGACCATCAACGGTTCGGCCAAAATGAGGCTAACAACCGATAAAGATTTTGATTTCAGTCCAGCCTGGCGGCCTGTACCTGGTTCGTGACGTCTGAGAGGATGTTGGCATGGCGCTGCAAATAGGCGATCTAGTCTCCCAAAGATACCGGATTGGGTCAGTTCTCGCCCAATCCGAAGGGGAAACCTTATATCGCGCTCAGGACAAGATCAGCGGGACAGATGTGCTGATCAAAGAGTTTAGCGCCATTTCCAGCCAAGGCGGTGCGCCTGATAAAGCCAAAGCTGGTCTGCTGATCAGTTTGCAGCATCCTAATTTGGTCCCTGTTTCGGATCATTTTACGATTTCCGGTCGAGGGACTTATGTAGTGCTGGATACTGCCGGGAGTGAAAGCTTACGGCAGCGGATGGAGAAGACTGGAGCGCTCCCCTACAACCAGGTGTTACCTCTGTTGTTGAATATTTGCGACGCAATTTTTTACCTGCATGATCGCCAACCACCTCTGGTGCATGGGAATATCGGGTTGGACACCGTTTTCTTGAACACAAACGGTAAGGTTTCACTGTTATTTACAGGAGAACCTTATACCGCTGTTGAGGAAACAGGAATATCAGCGGATGTATTTGCACTCGGGAAAACAGCCTATAACCTGTTGACCAATGAACCTCCGCCTGAAACTTCCGCCGGAATGTCACAAGAACAAATAAAGAGCTACCTGGAAAGTAATTTCGCTCAAATTCCGCCTACCATAGCTATGGTGATCACGCAGAGCATCGATCCCGACCCGGAACGGCGGTTTGGCAGCAGCGAAGATTTCAAAGCTGCCCTGTTGTACGCGCTCGTGCAAATCCCGCCGGAAACGTTGCGCACGTCCCCAGTGAATTTGCCGCTGGAAAATTCGGTCAGTACCGAAGGATCTTCCCCGATTACTTCATCTGAACCGCAGGATCAACCCTCGCCTGCGGTCGCACCGCCTGAACCGACCACACCGATCCGGCGGCGCGTGCCCTGGGGATTACTCTAATTTGCCTGTTTGATTGCCGCCATAGAGCATGCTGGCGTAGGGTTCAGCAAACAAAGCCGGGGTGCCGCCGGTATGCCAGAACAAAATGCGATCCGTCGGCTTAAAATATCCCTGCCGGATCAGGTCGATCATACCGGCAGCCGCCCGGCCGGTATAAACCGGGTCGAGCAGCAGCCCTTCGTTGGCAGCAAATAATTTGATGGCTTCGATTTCAGGCGGACCCATCACGGCGTACCCACCGCCCAGGTATTGATCGTTGACCAAAATATCATCCGGCGTCAGATCGACACGCTCTCCCAACCGGTCCGCAGCCTCGTTTGCCAGGTTCGCGACCGCGGTTTGCAGCTCAGCGGCGGGGTGATCTATACTGATTCCAAGGACTTTACCATGCCAGTTGGCCAATCGAGCGCCAAGAGCCAGTCCAGCCTGAGTGCCTGCCGAGGAAGACGCCACGATGATCCAATCGACATCCACCTGCTGTGCCAGAAATTCCTGGAAGGCGGTGACATAGCCGATCGTGCCTGTGGGCGTGGAAGCACCCAGCGGGATTAAGAACGGCCGATCGCCGTCCTCCCAGGCGACGTCGAATGTGTAGGTAAGAACTTTTTCCCGCTCAGCTCGGGTAGTCCAAATCACCTGAGCACCAAAAAGTTCATCCAGCAGGACGTTGCCATTTGGATTGACCCCAGGGTCGCCAGAAAGCACCAGGACGCAGCGGATGCCCAGCCGGGCAGCCAATGCCGCGGTCTGCCGGCAATGGTTGGACTGAATGCCGCCCACAGTGATCAAAGTGCGCGCACCGCCAGCCTGCGCCTCAGCCAGGACATATTCCAATTTTCGCGTTTTGTTGCCGCCAAATCCCACGCCAGTCTGATCGTCCCGCTTGACCCATAAGCGCGGACCGCCCAAGACTGTTGAAAGCCGCGGCATCATCTCGATGGCAGTTGGCAGGTGTGCGAATTTGATATGCGGAATCATACCGCCACCTCCCGGCGGGTTTGCTCTTTCCCGCGCCGGCGCATCAGATTCAAAACCCGCGGCAAGATGTTTGTGTAAGCCCGGTAGATCCAGGGTCGAGGCGTATAATCCCAGGCGCCAATAAACCGCACCACCTGTCCGCCCAGGCCTTCCTTGAAGCGAAAAACACCCCACATTGAGTCGGTTTCATCAAATGTATCCGGTGCGCCCCACAGGTCATAATGCAAGCAGCCTAGGGCGTGAGCGCGGCGCATGGCTTGCCATTGCAGCAGGTAATTTGGCATTTTATCCCGGTGTGCCAAGCGAGACATTCCGTATAAATACCAGGCGCGTTGACCGGTAAAAAACAGGATCAAACCGGCAACCATCTCGCCTTCCACCTCAGCCAGCAGCACTTCTGCCAATCCCGCATCCATAAAGTATTTCCAGACGCGGGTGTAATAAGTTTCGGGGCGAATGACAAAGCCGTCTCGTACCGAAGTTTCGGCATACATGCGGTAAACGGCGGGTAAATCACTCACCGTCCCGTTGCGGATGGTCATACCTTTTTTTTCAGCCAGGCGAATGTTGTAGCGTGTTTTTTGCTTCATGCGCGCCAGCCAGTCTTCTTCGGTTCCGCTTAAATCCAACATGACTGTGTTGCGGAACTGAATCTGGTCAGGTGAGAAGCGCCAGCCGCGTGACTGCAATTCAGCGGCAACCAATTTGCCGCTGGGGAGCGATGTTTCCTCTGTCGAGCCAGGAATACCATTGCCGAGGAGTACCTCGGGGTCAATTTTAATGAATATTGCCTTCTCTTTTTTGGCCAGCGCCTGAAGCCCATCTAAAACAAGATCTCGCTGAGCGGAATCCTCCCAGTTCAACAGCGGCCCGCGCGGCACGTACAGCACGTTCAAATTGGGGCCAATGGGTGTGAGCCGGATGGTTCTTTCCAATACCATGGCAGCAGCCTGAACTTTGCCGGATGGATCGCGCCACAATTGGGGTAAAGGCCGCCAACCATACATGGCTTTGAACTGCCCCCACTGCCAGGATTGCAGCACATGGGCGCCTGGCAGGGACTCGATAACCTCGTTCCAGCCGTTTAATGTTTCGGAGCCTGATGCCATTTGCTCTGCCAAACCTTTTGTCGGATAACCCAATCATTTATTGCGCGTTCGTGGCCTGCCCCGGTCAATTTTTCCGGCAGTGTGCTGGAAGTAAACAAGCCAGCTTCCTCTACTTCATCGTTGGCGACCAGGCTACCGCCAATCACCTGGCAGTTATATACCAGCAAAACGCCATTCCCGCGCGGGTCGTCATGGAAATAATAGGCGCCAGCCACATCCTGTACAATGGCGACCAACCCAGTTTCTTCGTACAGTTCTCGAACCGCAGCGTCAGCGGGGTCCTCATCAACCTCGACATAGCCAGCGGGCAGGTACCAATAACCCTGCCATGGTTCCTGGCTGCGCCGTACCAATAACAGGCTGCCTTCCATGACCACAAGCGCTGCTGCGCTGACCTTTAATTGTTCGTAATAGACCCAACCACAAGCGGAACAAACCAGCCGTTCGCGATTATCCAGAGTTTCCAATTTCATTTTTTTACCGCAAAGAAAGCAATGATTCATGGGTTGGGTTATTCTCCCCCGCGCCGGCGTGAATACACCTGATAGGCCTTATACCATAAAGGCTGGTAGATCTTATCCCATGCACCAATGGATCGGCGAACTTCCCCGCCAAAACCGCGTTTAAAACGGTAAACACCCCATAAACCGTCGTCCCGACCGGTGAATTGCTCCTCCAGGGCTTGTTCGTCCACGTCCGGAATGCCCCAGAGATCATACACCTGACAGCCGCGAGCCGCCGCCCAACGCATGGCTTCAAATTGCACCAGGTAGGCGGGCATGCGGTTTCGTTCGGCATTTCCGGAAGCCCCGTAAAAATACCAGGCCCGGTTGCCCTGGGCAAATACCATCACGCTGGCTAATGGTTGACCGGCGTACTCCGCGGTCAACAAAGCACAGGTGCCTTCCGGCGAGAAAAGATCATAGGCGCGTTGATAATAGGCCAGGCTGTGGACTCCAAACTGATCGCGCTGTCCGGTCTCTTGCATTAGCCGGTAGAAACCGGCAATGTTAGCGTTTTCACGAACCACCACTTCTTTTTTCTCGGCCAGGCGGACGTTGTAGCGTGTTTTTTGCTTCATGCGTGCCAGCCATTCATCCGGACCGCCCGCCAGATCGATTTCAACTGTGCGGCGTGGTTGGATGGGTAGAGCAGGAATTGCCCCGGGGACCAGATCATGGCCTGAGATAGGCTGTCCCTCCCAAACATCCGGTTCCACTTTGAGGAAAATGGCGTGCTGCTTCCGGCAGACCTGTTCCACCTCGGGCCAAATTTCTCCCCACCCCGAGCCGACTGGTCCTTTGGGAATGTACCCAACGGTTAAACCCAGAGGGAGTTTTCGGAACAGAATCTGGGCGCCGGCAGTCCCCGCCTGCACCCGCATAGGAGTCCAACCAAAACCAGCCTTGAGCTCCCCCCAGGCTGTAGTTTGTAACACGTGAGCGTCAGGATGGTCGGCGAGGAAGTTTCCCCACTGTGCAGCGTCGAGAATAGCCATTAAATAATCGAGGTGATTTCTGGCGGTGGGTTAGCCCGGACGGCTGCCCCAGGAATGAACTGGTCGAGCAGGGTGATAATTTCATCGCGGCTGCCATCCCGCGAGAGTTGAATCAGTTCGTCGACAGCCTGGTGAAGGCGATCCCCCAGCAATGGCTCAGTGTTATCCAGGCGGAAGATATCCGGATGTTCGGTGGATTTGAATTGAAAGCCTTCATCCCATAAATCCTCGGCCAATTTCTCGCCGGGCCGCACGCCAGTGAAAACGATTTCGATATCCCGGCCAGGTTCCAGACCAGAAAGGCGGATCAAGTCCTCAGCCAAATCCAGGATGCGTACTTGCTGTCCCATATTCAGCACGAAGGTTTCACCGCCCAGCCCCATTCCGCCAGCTTGCAGCACCAGATAGACAGCCTCCGGGATGGTCATAAAATAACGTTTCATATCTGGGTGGGTAATAGTTACCGGTCCACCCCGGGCGATTTGCCGATTAAAGATTGGCACTACACTGCCGCGGCTGCCCAGAACGTTGCCAAACCGCACAACTGAATATGGTTTGTTAGCCCGGCGTCCAGCCTCGAGCACCACCATTTCAGCAATGCGCTTGGTGGCCCCCATAATATTGACCGGGCGAATGGCTTTATCGCTGGAAATCATCACCAGCCGCTCAACGTCATGCTGCATGGCGGTATCGACCAGGTTTTTGGTGCCAAGAATATTATTGGTAACCGCTTCTTCAACATTGACTTCCATCAAAGAAACATGTTTATGGGCAGCGGTGTGGTACACAACATTGGGTCGGTATTGGGCAAATACATTATTTATCCGCATCCGATCGCGCACATCCGCAATTACCGGATGTAAATGCAGGGAGGGGTAGGCTTCTTTAAGTTCAAGCAGGGCTTCGAAGATACTATTCTCGCCGTGCCCCAGCATAATCAGCTCTTCTGGCCCCCAACGGGCGATCTGACGGCACAATTCGCGGCCTATCGAGCCGCCGGCACCGGTGACCAGCACAACTTTGCCTGACAACACCGAGCCAACTTTTTCGTCGCGGATGCGGGTGGGCTGGCGGCGCAGCAAGTCAGAAATATCCACTTCGCGCAGCCGGCTGACGCTCACTTTACCGCCGAGCAGCTCGTAAATACCGGGCATGGTGCGGGAAGGGATGCCTTTCAACCGCGCGATATCGGCGACGGTCCGCACAACCCGGCCAGGCGCGCTGGGGATGGCAATGATTACTTCGTTGACCCGTAATCGATCCAGTACGCGGGTCAAGTCGGTGATGGTGCCCACAATGGGTACGCCGTGAATCTGTTGGCGCTGTTTGGTGGGGTTGTCATCCAGAAAACCAACCGGGATGAGGTTGATTTGCGGATTTTTTTGTAACTCGCGTACGACCATCGCACCCGCGTCGCCAGCACCCACTACCAGGACCCGTTTAGAGCGTGACACGACACCGGAATTGGCCTGGTTCTGACGCAATTCTGCGATTAACCGCAGGGTCAAACGTAAACCGCCAACCGTCACCAGCGATAACAGCCAATCGATGACAAAAACCGAGCGCAGATAAGAATCAATGACCCCCAGCGTATTCATCAACAACATAACCAGCGCCAAAGCTGCTGAGGCAGCGGTGACTGCTGCGGCAATCAGAATGAGTTCTTTAATGCTGGCATATAACCATAGTCGGCGGTACATGCCAAAAAAATAATAAACAATTGGCTTTACGATCAAGGCAGTGCCGATCAACCAATAAGCAAACGGCAGATACTGGTAAAACGAGTCCGCCAATTCAAACCGTAACACAAAACTACCCAACACTGCCAACGGAATCAGCAGCAGGTCACCGAATAGGATGTAGCGATTGCGAATATTAAATTTTCCTCGCATGAATTAGTGACCTCGTAAACCGATCACGGTCCCCACCGTCCGGATCATTATGGTGAAATCAAGCATGAGATTTCGGTGCTTGATGTAATACAGATCATACTCGAGTTTGATGCCATTGGTTTGATAGTCATTGGCGTAACCATAGTTCACCTGCGCCCAACCAGAAAGACCAGGTTTAACGAACAGTCTGGCCCGATAGAATGGGATGTGCGCTTGCAACAGGGCAACCAATTCGGGGCGTTCTGCCCGCGGCCCTACCAGGCTCATGTCGCCTTTTAGAATGTTGAAAAATTGCGGGAGTTCATCCAGGTGCGATTTGCGGAGAAATTTACCGAAAAAGGTTGCGCGTTCGTCATTATCTGAAGAAGGGCGGGCGATGCCATCCGCTTCAGCATCCTGCAGCATGCTGCGATACTTAATCATCTTGTATAACCGGCCGTTCTTACCCAGGCGGGACTGATAATAAAATATGGGAGCGCCGGATTCCAACAAAATTGCCGTGCCGATGATTGGAAGTGAGAGTATCAGGATGATGCAGCCAATCAAGCCACCGATGATGTCAATTAAGCGTTTGGAAAGTTCAAAAAAACCGCCGACATGTGCCTGGTCAACAAACGAACGCAGCACCCAGTCTGACTTCAACAGGAAAATAGGAACCCTTCCGAGGAGTTCTTCATACACAATCGGCATGGTGGTGACTTCGATGCCGTTTTCCTCAGCCTTAAGTACCTTTTCGAAAACGGCCGGTTCCATGTCGCCCATGATCGAAAAGATCAAATCCGTGGCTTGATGTTCGCGTACCAGGTCAAATAGATTTGCGCTGGTACCGATCACTTTCAAACCGGCAATTTCAGTACCCTGTTTTTCGGCGTCATCGTCCACCAGCCCAATGGTATAGAATGGCGGCGGCCAAATCCCATTGATAATATTGGCCAGCTGGGCGCCGGATTTGCCGGCTCCGACAATGATGACCCGCCGCATGAATTGCGGTGCTGTAAAAAGGCCGATAAAAATCAGCCGCCAGAGCATCGTCAGGATAAACGCTACCGCAATAAAAGCAATGACACCCCGGCGCGGCAGGGCTGCCTCGGAGCCATTGAAAATGAAGAAGACGAGTAGATATAGCGCTACGTTGACCCCGGCTGCCAGGCTGATTTCTTTTAAAGATTCCAAACGGGCGGTGGACCGGCGTACATCGTAGGATTCAATCAACAGCAATAACCAGACCAGCGGTAAAAAATAGAACCAGACAGGTACCCGTTCCTGCAGAAACTGCCAGGAAAAGTTCAACCATTCATCACCCTGCGCCCAAAAGTAAAGTCCAGCCAGTAGTGCGATGAGAGCGGCGAGAAGATCGCCAAAAAACAATGTGCCGCGGCGTTCAGCCGGGCGTAAGCGCCAGGCGGGTTTTATTAATGGCTTCCCAGATTCGATACTACTCATAATCTTTAATTAACCACCCGAACGGAGTAAACTCCACAGAAAACCGCTTCCCCAGGCAAAATGCATGACCGTGATCGACGCGGGGATACCTATTAACAACCGATAGTCTTTATAACGACGCGCATACGGGATCGAAGCCCCAATTAATAACGCCATGTAGATAGCCATTCCCCCGACAAGCAGGATCCTGGCAAGGACAAACCAGATGGCCAGAATAAGCAGCAACAACACGCCAAAAACAAATAATGGGGGCAGGGCCTGCCGCCAGCGCAGGGTATCCGGAAACCGCTTTAACATACGCCATTTCCAGTATCCGTAGCGCCAGTACTGACGCGCCAGCGCACCGAGTGTAGGACGGGCAAAGTATTGAGTGCGGATGGCCGGGTCAAAAAAAATCTTACCACCATTCGCGCGAATGCGCGCATTGAATTCATAATCTTCGTTTGTGATCAGGGTTTCGTCATAGAAACCGATCCGGTCGAAGAGCCCGCGGTTAAATGCCCCGAAAGGGACCGTATCCACTTCGCCGGCGGTATTCGAATAACGATACCGGGCGTCGCCTGCCCCAAGCGGGTGGCTGGCAGCAGCGGCGATAGACTGCGCCATCCATCCGGGTTTACCAGGCTGGATGAGCCAAAGCCCGCCGACATTATCCCCTTTTCCAGCTTTTAGATCGGCGACACAATTTTCAACATAGCCCGGCTCAGGCACGGAATGCGCGTCGAGGCGGATGATGATGCTGCCGCCGGCAGCCTGAATCGCCAAATTAACACCGGCAGGGATGATGCGCCTGGGGTTGTCGATAACCCGCACTTTCAAATCAGCGTGCTCAGATTGAAATAGCTCGATCTTCCTACGGGTGAGATCGCTCGACTGGCCGTCCGCCAGGACAACTTCCATCAGCACTCGTGGATACGTCTGAGCATAGATCGCCGAGAGAAGCAGACCAATGGTCTGTTCTTCGTTGTAACATGGCACGACAATCGAGACGGTGTCTGGCCCGCTCATCAATCTCGGTATTCCGGATGCGTCAGAGTGAAAATTAGTTTTGGCAATGGGAGGAAAAGGCCGTTATCAAACAACGAATTACTCGTGGTGACCTTCACACGGGACG